>DATCRO010000968.1:0-19250 GCA_036569025.1 Burkholderiaceae bacterium | reverse complement strand
CTTCACCAAGATCGGCGGCTGGCGCATCTCCCCGCCGCAGGGCGACCGGCCCGATCCCGGCACCGCCCCGAGCTACGGGGACATGAACACCTGGGGCTGGGGCGAGCCGCCGATGAAGCAGGGCCCGGAGGGGCAGCCGTGGCGCGTCTATCGCGCGTCGTTGAACGTGCGTGCCGACCGCAACGACGGTCGGGGACGCCTCGTCTTCCGCGAGATCGCCGGCCGCGCCGAGGTCTGGTGCGAAGGTGTCAAGCTGGGCGAGAAGACGGATCCCGCCCCGGGGCCGCTGACGCTGCAACTGCCGCAGGGGCCGGCATGGCGCACGCTCAATGTCCTGGTGCAGTCGCAGCCGGGGCAGGACTCAGGCATCGTCGGCCGCGTCGTGCTGGAGCCCGGGGGCGACTGATGCTCCTGGTGCCCCAGGGCTCAACGGAAGATCAGCTGCGCGAAGTTGTAGAGGTTCTCGGCCCAGCTGTCGCGGTCATGACCGTGGTCGTCGACGTTCCACAGATGAGGAACGGCGCGCTGCGCCAGGCCGCGGTGCACGTCCTGCGACACGTTGATCAGGCCGTCCTGGTCGCCGCACGACAGGTACAGCAGCCTGAGCCCGCGTCGCGCATCCACGGGATCCGGAATCAAGTCGGCGATCCCGCGGGTGTTGGGCGCCGGGGAAAAGGCGCCCACCCATGCGAACCGGTCGAGATGGGCCAGTCCGAAGTTCAGGGCCTGGCCGCCACCCATCGAGAGCCCGGCGATGGCGCGATGCCCGCTGTCGGCCAGCGTCGGGTAGGTGGAATCGACCGCGGGGACCAGGAAGTCCAGCAGGTCGCGTTCGAACCTGTCGAAGCCGGCCGCATTGGCCGGCGTGAACACCTTGTCGGCGGGCGGCGGGGCATCGTCGGCCAACGCGCGACCGTTGGGCATGACGACGATCATCGGCACCATCCGGCCGGCCGCCTGGAGATTGTCCAGGATGGTCGGCGCGCGCACATAGCCGCGCCACTCGTCCTGGTTGCCCGCGATGCCGTGCAGCAGGTAGAGCACCGGATACCTCCGGCTTGCCTGGTAGCCCGCGGGCAGGTAGATCCGGGCCTGACGCCGCGTGCCCGTGACCGCCGACAGATAGCTGAGGTCTTCGATGCGACCGGGCGCCACGCCCGGCTTCGGGTCGGCGAAGCCGCGCGGCGGGACCGGGTACGCACGCACATCGTCGGCCGCCAGCACGACGGGGCGCGCGAAGTTCGCGCGCGCCTGCGCGGGGCTCACGGTCCCGCCTGGCTGCGGCGCGGTGCACGCAGTCGCAAGCGCTGCGAGCAGCAAGATCAGCCGGTGGTCGACGAGTATTCCGCGCGTTGCCATTCAGGCGATGGCGGCTTGCTGCCGTGGCGCGAAGTGCAGCTCATCGGCCTTCAGCTCTGCCACGAATCGATAGCCCACGCGATGGTGAGTGCGGATGATCTCGCCGCGCTCGTCGCCCAGCACGCTGCGGATCCGGTTGATGGCCACGGTGAGCGAACTGGGCTGCACGATCCGCTGGCCCCAGACGACGTCCAGGAGCTCGTCCATCGACAGCACGCGATCACGATGGTCGATCAGGTAGACGAGCAGGTCGAACGGGCGCGGCTGGATCTGCCGCAGTTGTCCGTCCACGCGCAGTTCGCGCCGCGAGGGCCGGACTTCGCAGCGTCCGAAGCGCAGGCCGGTTTCCGGGGACGGCCGGAGCGGCAAGTCTGCACGGGCGTCGACCCGAACGGGGGCGTTCTTGGAGTAGGCACCTTGGGAAAGTTCGAGCATGGGAACCTCGGTGAATTCAGCCGGCGACAGGCGCCGCGCCGGGCTTTCCGAATCGCCGTGCGACATCGATCGCGCGATCTCGATCGCGCTGCATCGAACCGCGGTGCGCGGATCAGATGTAGCGCTAAATCAAGTAACAACGATCTTGTCGGTGATGTGACGTTTCAGTCGCATATTAATTTGGTCGATGAACAAACAGTGCGGTGTTTACCCTTGATCGAATCGGGCGGGCCGCGTGCCGGAACGCGATGGACCGGACGTGCACGTTTCCGTGGAGGACTGCGCGTCCGCGTCCCGTTTCGCGAGCGTCATAGCTTGGTTATGACATCGCGTGCGCCGCTGCCTAGTATCGACGCGTCTCCTGTGCCGGACGATGCGTTCCAAAGCGGACCACGCCGCGTCCGGCGCCTTTTTCGCGGGAGGCAGCAAGATGAGGACGGTGATCGGCTAATCGGCAACGCGGCAGGCGGACCAGATGCATCGACGCGCTTCGTCGAGGTCGGCCCACGCTCGCTGTCGGCCAAGGCCCCGACGCCGGTAGGTGTTTGTACGATATTTGTTCGGTCATCGCCCGAACTAGTATTTCCAGGCAGACGCAATGACATGCCGGCAGACGATGCGAGGGTCATGTCGGTTGCGTGCCCGAACCGCGGATCGCAGGTGCGGGTGCCAGGGGCGCTTCGTCGCGGGCTCGGTATGCCGAAGTCCGGACGGATCTCCATGCGTCTGTGCGAGTTCCGGAGCGCTCGTCCAAGGCCGAAGCAACCCCTCGGTCGACCGATGAAATCCCGAACCGCGACGCGATCGATGGCGTCGATGCTGTCTTGGGCAGCAAGCGACGCAGACCTTTGAATGCGGGCAATCGCCACAAATAAATAGGACAAGACATGAGACAAGCGACCATGCTCAGCAAGGCTTCGACGGTCGTCGTTGCCTTCGGCGCACTTCTGTCCGCCTGCGGCGGCGACGGCGGCTCCTCCGGGGGAACTGCCCAGTCCATCGACTTTCCGTATCCGGGCACTCGATACCTCGCGACCGCGGCGGCGCCGCTTTCCGCGTCGGCGACGTCCGGCCTGACCGTCACGCTGACGTCGAACACTCCGTCGGTCTGCACGATCAGCGACGGCAAGCTCGTGCCGGTCGCGGTGGGTGAATGCCAGGTGACCGCGACCCAGGACGGCGACGGCAGCTTCGCAGCCGCCGCACCGACGCAGCAGCTGTTCAAGGTGCTTCCCCACCCGCAGGCCATCACCTTCCCGTCGCCGGGCTTCCTGGCCCTTGGCGCGCAGCCGACCACGCTGACCGCGACCTCCGACTCGGGGCTGGCGGTGACCTACACCTCGCTCACGCCGACGTCCTGCACCGTCAGCGGCAACACCGCGATGGCCGCCGGCAGCGGGCAGTGCACGATCGAAGCCACGCAGCCCGGCGACGCCAACTATGCCGCGGCGGCGCCGGTGGACGTCACCGTCAACGCAGGCGACGCCCCGCCGCCCACGCTGACGGTGGCATCCGGCTTCCAGGGCACCTCCGCGACCACCGACGGCGGCTCGATCGGCACCGGTGCCGGCGCCAACATCGACAACTGGTGGTGCTCCAACGACCAGTGGTGCTGGAGCGCACTGAGCCCGGACAACAGCGTCCTCACCTACACCTTCGTGTTGCAGCCCACCGATCCGGCGGCGGTGCAGACCACGCCGATCTACGCCTACGACAACGGCATCACGATCAACGTCCCGGGCCTGACGAACGGCATCAGCCAGACCGGCAACACGGCCGAGGGCCTGCAGGTGGCCAACCAGACCACCCTGTCGTTCACGCTCGGCGAGAACCCGGAATGGTTCAGCCTGCTGAGTCCGGGCAGTCCGCATGGCGCGGACGTGCTGGTCACGCTGACGCTGGGACATTTCAATCAGTTCCAGGACAAGCCCTGCAACGTCAAGGTCCAGGCGAGCGTGACGCCCACCGCGGCGGCCCAGGCGGCCTACCAGGTGTCCTTGTCGAACTTCAACGTCGTCTCGACCAACTGCGGCCTGTCCGGGCTGGTGGCCGCCACGGAGCTGACGAGCTATCCGATCGTCCAGGTGCAGTTCTCACCGGCCAGCACCAATGCGAGCGTGAACGGCACGGCGCCGGTCAACCAGGGCGCCCAGCACTACCCCTACACGCCGTACAGCCCCGCATACGCGACGGTCATCAGCGTGGGGACTCCGATCCTGATCCAGTGAGTGCCGCCACCGGGACGACGCCACGAACGTCGTCCCGAGTGGATGGCGCGCCAGCGACGAACGCCACCACGCCTTGGGCGCGATGAAGGGCGTGGCACCGTCGCCAACGGCCCGGCGACGGCCACCGTGCCGCGCACCGATGCACATCCGACCGGTCTTCGGTCACACCATTTCCGACCCGCTCCATCGAGGGCTGGGCCAGCGGCTCATTCAAGAGGGAAGAGACAATGAGGAGACATTTCAGCAAGACGGCGCTTTCCGTGGCGGCCGCGCAGGTCCTTCTGCTTTGCAGCGGGTCCGCGCTGGCGCAGGCGGCGGCGCCCGCGCCAGGCGACGCGCCTTCCGCGCCGGCCGCTTCGGCCTCGTCGCCGGCGGCCGCGGCCTCGGCGAACGCGGCCAAGGCCGCACCGGCGGAAGCGGACCGGGATTCGCAGCAGGTGGTCGTGACCGGCCAGCGTGCGGCTCTGCAAAGCGCCCAGGCCATCAAGAAGAACGCCGAGCAGATCGTCGATGCCGTGGTGGCGGAAGAAGCGGGCAAGCTGCCGGACAAGTCGATCACCGAGGTCCTGCAGCGCGTCGTCGGCGTGACGATGGACCGCAACAAGTCGCCGGGCGACCCCGAACACTTTTCGGTCGAAGGCTCGGGCGTCCAGGTGCGCGGCCTGTCCTGGGGCTCGTCGACGCTCAATGGCCGCGAATCCTTCTCCGCCGGATACCCCGGCCGCGCGCTGAGCTGGGGCGACGTGCCGCCGGAGTTGATGGCGGCGGTGCTGGTGTACAAGAATCCTTCCTCGGAGCTGATCGAAGGTGGCATCAGCGGGCAGGTCGACCTGCGCACCGCGATGCCGTTCGACTTCAAGGAGACCAAGTTCTCGATCTCGGCCAATGACAACTACACCGTCATGGGCAGCAAGAAGTCGCCGGGCGTCTCGGGGATCTACAGCCGGCGCTGGGACTCCAGCGTCGGCCAGTTCGGCGCGCTGGTCGACCTGTCGTTCAACCAGACCAACACGCACAACGACACCATCGAACTGGACGCCTATTTCCCGCGCAACGACCTGGTGGCGGGCAAGACGGTCTGGATTCCGCAGTCGGCCTCCTGGCGCACCAACACCAGCCAGGACAACCGGGCGGGCCTCTATGCGGCGTTGCAGTGGAAGAACGACGACAAGGAGTCGTCGCTGACGATCTTCAACTCGTTCTACAAGGACACGAGCGCGGAGTACGCGCTGCACGCCAATGGCATCAATCCGTACCTGATCCAGGTCGACCCCCAGAGCGCGGTGTATAGCGGCAACGTGCTGACGTCCGGGACGTACACCGTGCCGATGGGGCAGCTGGGTTCCAACGAATTCGTGGCCGGCGGCCTCAGCTACGACACCGACGTCGGTCGTTCGGTGAGCCATTCGCAGACACGCGACATCGCGTGGAACTTCAAGTGGGACGTCAGCGATCACCTGGCGCTGCAGAACGACCTGCAATGGGTGCATGCCAGCGACGACAGCTTCAACAACTACGCGGCCATCGGCACCTTCGTCCCGGAGCTGACCCTGAGCACCGCCCATGGCGGCCCGCCCTCGTTGACCTTCAATCCGTCGACAGTCGCCTTCCTGGCAAATCCGGCGAACTACTACATGGACAACGAGATGCCCATGCAGAGCAAGGCCACCGGCAACATGGTC
Organism: Burkholderiaceae bacterium; assembly: GCA_036569025.1. Taxonomy (GTDB): domain Bacteria; phylum Pseudomonadota; class Gammaproteobacteria; order Burkholderiales; family Burkholderiaceae_C; genus Scleromatobacter. The sequence continues at coordinate 13,546 of DATCRO010000968.1, read as the reverse complement.
GCGTGGAAGGGCGATGCCCGGTTCAAGTTCGACAGCGACGTGCTGCGTGACTTCCGCCTGGGCATGCGCGTGACCAACCGCAGCGCGAAGTACACCAACGCCGACGGCACGGGCTGGTTCAGCTTCTCGGATCCGTGGAACGTGCGGCAGACCCAGATGCCGGGCACGCTGCCCAACAACAGCGACCAGCCCTCGTGGGGCACGTTCGCCAACGTCGGCTACCTGAAGCCCGGGTCGGTGTACGCCAACCTGGTGCCGACCCAGGTGCAGTCCTTCCCGAACTTCTTCAATGGCAAGGTCGCGCAGCTGCCCGCGCTGGTGTTTCCCAGCATGTCCTTGCCTGGGGGCTATCCGAACAGCTACCAGCCGCTGACGGACATCCTGGTCCAGGAATGCAAGGACGGCAACGCGCAATTCGGCTCCAGCAACACCTGCCAGCCGCCGACGTGGACGCCGCTCAGCTACGACGGCAACCCGGCCCAGGTCAGCCGTACCGACGAACAGAGCCAGGCGCTCTACGGCACCCTGCGCTTCGCGGAGGACGGCTGGCGCTTCCCGGTGGAAGGCAATGTCGGCCTGCGCGTGGTCCATACCCGCACCATCTCGCACGCCTACACGGTGTTCACGCCGGGCACGAATCCGCCGCCTGAAGTGCCGCAATTCGGCCAGATCAACGCGGCGCACACCCTCGTGACCAGCTACACCGACTTCCTGCCCAGCCTGAACGTGAAGACCGACCTGACCAGCAAGCTGCAGGGCCGGTTCGCGGCGTCCAAGGGCATCTACCGACCGGACTTCGGGCAGTTGCAGGGCTACGAAACGCTGAACCAGAACGTCTCGACCAACAACAACGGGGCGATCACCAGCATCACGTACACCGGCAACTCGAACGGCAATCCGCGCCTCAAGCCGATCCGCTCGAACAACCTCGACCTGAGCCTGGAGTGGAATCCCACCTGGGGCCAGTCCCTGACCGCCGCGGTGTTCTACAAGCAGCTGCGCGACATCATCCTTCCGGGGGCGCACATCGAGCGCTACGCCGACCTGGCGGGCAACCTGCAGGACTTCACCGTCACCGGACCCGACAACCTCGCCAAGGGCTCCGTCGCCGGTTTCGAAGTGGGCGGCATGACCTACCTGGACAAGTTCGCTGCCCTGGAGCGGCTGCTGCCGGATTGGGCCAAGGGCTTCGGCATCTCGGCGAACTTCACCTACATCGACAGCCACCAGCAGCTCTACCACCCGTTCGACCTGAAGTACTGCCCGGCCGCCAGTGCGTTCAACAATTCCAACCTGAACGTCTATGGATGCGACACCAACGGCCTGCCGTTCAAGTCATTGCCGATCCAGTACCTGTCCAGGGATGCCTTCAACCTGGCGTTCCTGTATGACCACGGTCCGCTGTCGGCGCGCCTGGCCTACAACTGGCGTTCGCGCTACCTGCAGGGCGTGAACAACAACAGCACCTCGGGCACCAACGCCACCAGCGCCGATCCGGCGCGGCCCGGTGCGCAAGACGTGGGCTGGGGCCTGCCGGTCTGGCTGGAAGGGCTGGGGCAGTGGGACGCCGGTGTCGACTACAAGATGCTGGGCGATCGCTGGCTGGTGTCCCTCAGCGTGACCAACCTGACCAACACCATGGGCCGCCAGACCCAGCAGCAGGCCCCGGGCTACATGGGCCGCGCCTGGTACGAATACGGCCGCAGCTTCCGGCTCAGCACGCGGTACGAGTTCTGAATGTCGGCCCTGCGCAACGGGAACGCGATGGCTTGCTCTTGCCGCCATGCCGATGGGCCGCCATGCCGGCGCACGGAGGAGGGCGGCCGCATCGACGACCGCCGCTCGTCGGCGTCCCGCTTTGAGAGGCGGAACACATGAGCGACGGTGGCCGGGCCGGCAAGGTCAGCCGGCGTTCCCTTCTGTGCGCGGCGGCTGTCGCTCCGCTGCTGCCGCGACGGGCCGCGGTGGCCGCCGCGCCGGACGGCGTGACCGACGAGCAGCGGTCCGCCCTGAAAGGCGCGAACGCCCCGGCCTCGCTCGCGCCGGACCTGTTGCTGCCGCCGCAGGACCTGGACTGGTGGCGCGACGCGAAGTTCGGCGTCTTCGTCCACTGGGGCCTCTATGCCATTGCCGCCCGGGGCGAATGGCACATGTTCAACGACAAGGTGCCGCCGGACGAGTATGCGGCGCTGGCGCGGCGCTTCAGTCCCCGCCACTACGATCCGGACGCCTGGGCGGCGCTGGCGAGCCAGGCCGGGGCGCGGTACATGGTCATGACCACGCGCCACCACGACGGCTTCTCGCTGTTCGCGAGCCAGGCCAGCTACGGCCACTTCGACGCACCGCATTCGGCCGCGCGACGCGACCTCATCGCCCCGTGGGTGCGGGCCGTCAGGCGCCATGGACTGCGGGTGGGCTTCTACTACTCGCCCCTGGACTGGCGCTTTCCGGCCTATTTCCATCCCCGGGAGATGCCGGACAACGCCCGCCTGTTCAAGCAGCAGACCTACGGGCAGGTCGAGGAGTTGATGCGCAACTACGGGCCCATCGACATCCTCTGGTACGACGGCGGCTGGCTGGCTCACCAGGGCACCGACGCGGACGCCGCCTGGTTCTGGGAGCCCGACAAGCTCAACCGGATGGTCCGGCGGTACCAGCCCAGGATCGTCATCAACCCCCGCTCGGGCTGGCAGGGCGACTATGACGAGGAGGAAGGGCCGGCGCCGATCAAGGGGCCCATCAGGCCCAGGCCGTGGGAGAAGACCTTCAGCCTCAACAGCGCCTGGGGCTACGTGCCGGAAGTGCACGTGATGAGCGCCGACGAGGTCGTGACCCTCCTCGTCGATGCCGTGGTTCGCAACGGCAACGTGCTGGCCAACGTCGGTCCGGACGCCGACGGTGTCATCCCGCCGATGCAGGCGCGGACGCTGCGCGAGGTCGGCCGCTGGCTCGAGCGTTACGGCCACGCCGTCTACGGCACCCGGCCGGGCCCGCTGCAGCCTGTGGACGGGCTGTGGGGCATGACGCAGCAGGGCGACCGGGCCTATCTGTTCGTGCACGCCTGGCCGACGGCCGAACTGGTGCTGCCGCCCATGCCAGCAGGCGTGACTTCCTTGCGAAACCTCTCCGGCGAAGGCGTTGCCTGGCGCAGTGGCCCGGACGGCCTGGCGGTGTCCGTGGAGCCGCAGTACCGCGGGCAACCGGTCACGGTGCTCGAGATCGTCATGGCCGCGCGGTAACGTTCATCCAGCGGCGAAGGCCAAGATGCAGCAACGCGATCCCAAGGCGACCGCCGCGCAGGGAAGCGGAACCAGCCGCGCGCGCCGGCGGCTCGCCGCGCCCGCCGCGGCGTCTGCGGCCTCGTCGCGCGTCGCGGCCGCATCGAGTCCGTTCATTCCGCCGGTGGAATCGGCCGCTGACTCGTTGCGCAAGGTGCAGCTCGCATTGTCTGGTGGCACCGCAGAGGACGACCTAGTGGCTGCGACCACGCTGGAGACTGGCACCAGGGCCGGAATCCGCGAAAATCCGCGCTGGGGACCTAGCGCAGGCTCAGCCCCCTGCTAGGTGTAAACTCCGTTTCATTCGTGCAACGACCGAACTAAAATGATTCGGGATCTTCCTCCGGATTGCCCGCCGTGGCGGCTCGAGGTCGACGACACTCGCGTTCAAGAACAAACCAAGGGAACGAGCCGTGACAGCCGACTCCGCTGGACACCAGCAATTGCTCAAGGACATCAACCGCATGTCGCTGGTGCGCCAGCTGTTCGCGCACCCGGGCATGTCCCGGGCGGACCTGGCGGCAGCGGTGGGGCTGACCAAGTCGACCGTCAGCACCATCGTGCGCGAACTCATCGAGGAAGGCTGGATGTGCGAGCGCGAGGTCGTCGCGACGGGTGACCTGGGACGGCGGCCGACGCCGATGTTCATCGACCAGGAGCGCCTGCTGTTGATCGGCGCGGAAGTCGACATCGAGTCGGCCCGCGTCGTGGCGACGAGCCTGACCGGCGACATCCTGGCCAGCGCGACGACGAACTTCGGCTCCAGCAAGTCGGCCAAGGCCTGCATCGGCGGCCTGGCCAATGCCATGCTGAACGTCCGGGCGCAGCTCAATTCGAGCCGGCAGCGCGTCGTCGGCATCGGTGTGGGCCTGCCCGGCGGCGTCGACGAGGACACGGGCTTCCTGCACTTCGCGCCGAACCTCGGCTGGCGCGACGTGCCGGTCGGAGCGATGCTCAGGGAGAAGCTCGCGGGCACCGCGCTCTCGGGCGTGCCGCTGTTCGTTCAGAACGAAGCGGACGTCGCCGCGCTGGGCGAGATGGAATTCAATCCTTCGATCGCCTCGGATCCGTTGCTCTACCTGAGCATGAACCAGGGCGTCGGCGCCGGCGTGATCTTCAGCGATCGGCTGTTCACGGGCCGGCGCGGCTTCGCGGGCGAAGTCGGCCACATGGTGCTGCACATCAACGGGCCGATGTGCTCGTGCGGTCGCCGCGGGTGCGCGGAGGCGCTGATCGGTCCGCGCTCCATCCTGGGGGCGCCCGAGGACCATCCGCATCCGCTGCGCGAGATCCGGCGTCTGGTCCAGGAGCGGCACCCGGAAACCTTGCGTGCGGTCAAGAAGGCCGGAGGCTACCTGGGCGTGCTGCTCCAGAACCTGGCGTCCGCCTACGATCCCGGCTCCATCGTGATCGGCGGGCAGATGGCCGAGCTCGGCGAGGTCTTTCTCCAGCCGGCCCTGCGCACGTTGACCGAGTATGCGGCCGCCGCCAACCTTCCCGCGCCGAACGTGCGGAGTTCCCGATTCGGCAGGGACGCGGTCGCGGTGGGAGCCGCGGCGCTCGTGCGCTATCGACTGACTCGTCCGCTCATGGCGACACTGGACAACGAGGCGTCCATCGAGATGGCGGCCTGAAGGCGCGTGCGGCACGCGAGGCATCCTGTTCAGCGCGAGGCGCCGACGATCGCCTGGATCAGTTCGGGATCCTTCTGGGCACCGGTGCGGCGGTCGACCAGCGCGCCGGTGTCCCACCACATCGGCACCAGGCCGTTGCGGCGAATGGCGCCGGTGACGTAGCGCGCCCAGTCCCTGATGTACGGCGCGGAGCCCGGAAATTCCGGCTTCGCATAGGCGCCGTACTCCCCGACGATCACCCCGACGCCGTGGTCGACATAGTGGGTCTTCATCGAGTCGAACTGCTTGTCGACCCAGGGTTCGTCGGCCCAGGGATCGGACGCGGCGCGATCGGTCGCCCGCTTGCCCCACTGCCATACGGTGCTCTTGCCGTTGATGGTGAAGTTGAACGGGTCGTAGTAGTGCACTTCCATCAGCAGTCGACCGGGCACCGGGTCCCTGGGAATCGTCGAGAACTGGATCGCGTGACCGATGTTCGTGCTGAAGCTCTGGACGACGAGGTAGCGCGTGGCATTGCGCCCGCCCGCGGCGCGCACGGTGTCGACGAAGGTCTGGTTGAACGCGTTCTGGACGGCCGCCTGCTCGGGCGTCGGCGGTGCCACGGAGTTTTCCACCCCGACCTCGTTGCTGCCGGCGAACAGCAGGTGCTCGTCGTAGTCCTTGAACTCGGTCGCGATCTGGCTCCAGTAGGCGGCCAGTTGCGCCTGGATGGCCGCCTGGTGATCGTAGGTCGGGTGGTTCATCCAGCCCCCGTCCCAGTGGGTGTTGATCATCACGTACAGACCGGCCCGTCGCGCCTGGTCGACGACCTCCCTCACGTGGGCCATCCACTTGTGGTCTATCTGGTGTCGCGAATCCTCGTAGGGACGCCAGGCCAGCGGGATGCGAACGCTCCGGAACCCTGCGGCCCTGTAGCCGTCCATCAGGGCCTGCGACGGCACCGGATTGCCCCATGCCGTCTCGTTGGGCAGGGCTTCCATCGTGTTGCCCAGGTTGATGCCAGGCGTCATCTGCGTCGTGAGTTCCGCCATGCTGGAGGGCGCCGCTGCCGTCGCGAGCGGACGGGCGGCCTCCGGAGTGGCGGCGCAGCCGGCCAGGAGCGCGGCCGCGGCGAGGAGCAGGGCCGGGGCGGGGAATTTCGTGAGGGAATGTCGGGCCATGGCGTTGCCGGTCGCGGTTCAGTGTCGGGCCGGCGCGCTGACGACGAGCACCGTCTTGGGAGGCAGATCCAGCGTCAATCCGGCGGCGCCGCCGTGGGCTGCGAAGGGCGCGGGCTCGATGGCATGCGGCTGGTCGAACGTGTTGTGCGCATCCATCTTCGCGGCGGTCAGCATGCTTCCGCGAAAGTCGCCCTGCAGGTTGGTGCGGACATGCGCCGGCCGCTCGGGATCGAGATTGACGATGGCGAGCACCGTGGCGCCGTCCGGGGTGCGAGCGACGCTGGCATCGACCGCCGGCAGCTCATCGTCGCCGCGATGCCACTTGCTCGTGTCCAGACGGCTATCCAGCGGCGTCGCGCCCTTGAAGGGCTTGTACATGTCGTACACGTGATAGGTCGGCGTCAACACCATGCGGGAGCCATCGGCCAGCACCATGGCCTGCAGGACGTTGACCATCTGCGCGATGCTGGTCATGCGCACGCGATCGGTGTGACGGTGGAACACGTCGAGCGTCAATGCGGCCACGAGGGCATCGCGCAGGGTGTTCTGCTGGTACAGGAAGCCGGGATTCGCCCCGGGCTCGGTGTCGTACCACGTGCCCCATTCGTCGATGAACAGCCCGACCCGGCGCTTGGGATCGCGCTTGTCCATGATGGCCTCGATGGCCGTGATGCGGGCTTCGATGCCGCGCGCGACCTTGAGCGTGTGGGCCCATTCGGCCGTGTCGAAGCCGGTGGCCGCCCCTTTCTTCTTCCAGTCGCCGGGCAGGGTGTAGTAGTGCAGGGTCAGCGCGTCCATCTGGTCGATCGAGCGCTCCATCAGCACGTCGATCAGGTGGTCGTTGCTCGTGCCGTCGCCGGAGGCGACGCGCAGCGCCCCGCCGTTCAAGAACGTGGCGTAGCGGTTGTGCAGGTCGGCCTGGTATTCGGGCCGCATGTTTCCGCCGCAGCCCCAGCTCTCGTTGCCGATCCCGATGTACTTGACCTTCCATGGCTTGTCGCGCCCGTTGCGACGGCGCTCGTCCGTCAAGGCCGACGGGCCGGTGGCCGTCATGTACTCCATCCACTGGCTCATGTCGCGCGGCGACATCGACCCCATGTTCCCGGCGATGACCACCTCCGCACCGATCTGCTCGGCCAGGTCCATGAACTCGTGGGTGCCCACGCGGTTCGATTCCGGCACGCCGCCCCACCAGCGGTTCAGGCGCACAGGACGTCTGGCCGGGTCGCCGATGCCGTCGCGCCAGTCGTAGTCGTCGGCGAAGCAGCCGCCCGGCCAGCGCACCACCGGCACCTCGAGGTGGCGCAGCGCCTGCACCACGTCGTTGCGCCAGCCGCGCGTGTTGGGAATCGGCGATTCCGGGCCGACCCAGAGGCCGCCGTAGATGCCGGCCCCCAGCTGCTCCGCGAACTGGCCATAGACGTCAGGGTCGATGCGCGGGCCGGCCGCTTGCGCGTCGACGACGAGCTCGGCCTGCGCGGGTTCGACCGCGGCCGCGACGTTCAGGAAGGAGATGAGCGCACAGGCGGCGAGCAGTCTGCGATGGAAGTGCATGTTCATTTTCGATGGGCGAGCTGGCCGCATGGCGCACGGCCTTGCGGCGGGGAACAGTGGACGCCGCGGTCGTCTGACCGGGCGGAGGTGTCGGGGTGGGCGTGATGGATCCAGCGTCTCACGCCAAGCCCGGACCGCGGATCTTGAGCGCAACCGCGGGCATGCCTGCAAGGCCTTCGGGCAGCTTGACCTCCAGCCCGCGATTGCTGCGGGTGAACGGCAGGCTGTCGCCGGCGCCGAGCGCCTCCACGCGCTCGATCGCGCCCGGCGCCAGCGCAGAGTCCTGCGCCAGTGCCGCGATGCGCAGCCGGCCGCCCTGCGGCCATCCCAGGGCGATCGCGTACAGCGCGCCGTCCTTGGCCGTGAAGCGGATGTCCTGCGCCGAGAACGGCTGCGAGCTGCCCTCGCTGAACATGCCGCCGCCCACGCGGGTCGGCCCTTCGCCGAAGCTGCGCCAGGGCCGCGTCCCGTGGATGGCCTCGCCGTTGCGGCCCATCCAGGCGGCGATGTCCTCCAGGACCTTGCGCTCGTCCGAGTCGATGGTCCCGTCGCCGCGCAGCGGCACGGACAGCAGCAGGTTGCCGTTCTTGGACACGATGTCGCACAGGCGATGGATGACCGTGGTCGCGTCCTTGTAGCGGTGGTTGTCGAAGAGCGAGCGGTTGTAGTGCCAGTCGCCCAGGCACGTGTCCGTCTGCCAGGGCAGGGGCTCGATGCCCTCGCGGAAGCCGCGTTCCACGTCCTCGACCAGCGCGGCTCGCCGTTCGGGTGGCAGCACCTTCGCGTTGACGACCGCTTCCAGCTTGCCGCCATGCCACGCCATGCTGGCGTTGTAGTAGTGGGCCGTGATGTCCAGGCCCGCCTGGCCGAGGGGCAGGCCCGAATTGTCGAAATAGACGAGGTCCGGTCGGTAGCTGTCGATGAGGTCGCGGCAGCGCAGGAACCAGCGCCTGGTGAAGGCCGGGTTCTGCAGCGGGGCCTTCTCGTCCCATTGGCGATCGTTCTGCTCGTGCCATTCATTGGCGGTGCGAATGGTCTCGATGCCGTCGGGCATCACCATGTTGCGGCCGGTGTACAGATCCTGCGGGTCGAGCCCGTCCCACCATTTGCCGCGTCCATCCGCCTGGGTCAGCTTCCAGGCGTCGTAGCGCTGGCCTGCCAACGGGCCCTCCGGGTCGTACCCGTAGGCGGCCTGCAGCCAGTGCCATGCATGACCCGAATGGTTGCTGACGCCGAAACGCAGGCCGCGCGCGCGCGCCGCCTTGGCCCAGGTGCCGACGATGTCGCGTCGAGGACCGACGCGGACGCTGTTCCAGCCGTGGTACTTCGAATCGTAGGCGTCGAAGTTGTCATGATGGTTCGCGAGCGCGACGAAGTAGCGTGCGCCGGCCTTCACGTAGAGATCGAGCAGGACATCGGGGTCCCAGTGCTCGGCCTTCCATCGGTTCTGCATCTCCATGAAGCCCACCTGGGTCGGGTGCCCGTAGGTCTTGACGTGATGGTCGTACTGCCAGTTGCCCTGGAGATACATGTTGCGGGCATACCAGTCCCCCATCTCCGGAACGCACTGCGCCGTCCAGTGAGCCCAGATCCCGAACTTGGCATCGCGGAACCAGTCGGGCGTGCGGTAGCCCTCGGCCAGGGAGTCCCACTGGGGTGCGAACGCCGGGGAGGCGGCCTGCGAGACGGGCGTTGCCAGGGCGCTCGCGGCGGCCGCGCTGTGCAGGAAGGAGCGACGCGTCAACGTCATTCGGCGGGATTTGTCTCTTTGCATCATTGGTCTTTTGAAGTCGGAAGAAAGATTCTCCGGGGGCGACTGGCGCGCGTTCCGGCGGTGCCTGCAGCGTCGTCCAGAGGTGCGGATTCCGGTGCGTTCCTGAGGTGATATATCGATAAATCAAATTGTCAAAAAAACGCTGCCGTGCGCGTCGCGTCGCAGCGGGACGGCGCCGCGGGCGCCACAGGGGCAGGACGCCCGCAGAGGCGGCGGCGCGCCAGCGCGGCAGCGCCGACGGCGACCGCGTCGCCACCGAAGCGTGACGTCGCGAGGGCGACGCCCGACGCAGCGCATTCGCCCAAGGACAGGCGCGCGGGCTGCAGCAGCGCCTCGCCCAGTTCGGTCAGCGAACCGCCGACCACGATCCTGGACGGCCGGTAGAGGATCGCCAGGTTGTGCAGCAGCGTCCCCAGGCAGGCGCCCGCCCGGGCCACTGCCGACACGGTCTCTGGCGAACCCGCGGCGAGCCGGCGCCCAAGCACCCCGACAGCATCGGGCTCTGCCGTGCCCAGCAGGCTGCGCGAGCCGATCAGCGCCTGCGCACAGCCCGAACGGCCGCAGGAGCATCGCGGCCCGTCCACCTGCAAGACGGTGTGGCCGATCCCGTTCGTGCGCCGTCGCCGGGCCGGGAGCACTTCACCGTCGACGATGACGCCGGCGTCCAGGTCCTCGTCCAGGCTCAGGTACAGCAAGGATGGACCGTCGGGGGCGGGGGCGAAGTCGAATTCGCCCAGCGCCGCGACATCGGCCGAGGAGCCCAGGAACAGCGGCATCCCCTCGAGATGGGATCGCTCCAGTTCGCGTGCCAACAGCGACGCGAACGGGACGTCGCGAGAGCGCGGCAACGAGTCGCCGTGCGATTCGCCTGCTGGTGCCTCCGCACTGCCTGGCAGGCCGAGCCCCATGCCGATGACGTGCGGCGCTGCGGCGCCCAGCTTCTCGCAGACGCGCAGCGCGGCGGTGGCCAGCGAATCGATGCGACGCATCGCGCTGGATGCCCGTCCGTATTCCAGCATGGTGCCCGCCAGAACACGGCCATCCAGCGACGTGGCGACGACGCGGACCCGGTCCGCACCGACGTCCGCGCCGAGGAGCGCGAGGTGCGTCGCGTCGAGGCGATACCGGGGCAGGACGCGTCCGGCTGCCGCGCCGCGCTCGCGGCTTTCGAGGAGCAGGCCCTCGAGCATGAACTGGCGCAGCAACGGGGCGACGACCGACATCGGCAGGCCGAGCGCGATCGCAAGCTCCGGCGCAGAGCTGCCCGGACGAGCGCAAAGATGGCGGATCACCGCGTTCCGGTTGGCGCGCCGCTGCATGGCATGGTGGCGTTCTGTCGCGAGAAGCGCGGTGGATAGCACGTGAAGTCCCTCGTCTGCGTTGTCAGCGTAGTTCGTTCGATGGTCGAACTAAAGAGGGCAAATACCTATCCGTCTCTCGACCATGTCAATGGAGGCTGGCGCCCGGCTCGACGTTCTCCGGGGCGGGCGAGTAACAGCCGGTGAGTCCTGCGTGATGTCGTTGCGCGGTCAGATCTTGGTCATGACTGTGCCGAGGGCGTGCGTTAGTTTGCGCCCGATGAGCGACAAGCGAACCAACCTGCGGCACCCATCCACCCACCCCGTCGACCGCGGCGATCCGCCCGATCCAGCCCGTCGAGCGCTGTCCATGGGCCTGGGCCTGTTCCCGATGCTGCCGCTGCTTCCGGCCTGCAGTGCGGGCTTCGAGGGCGACGGCCAGTCGACGTCCGGGCCGGGCCAGGCGGCCGACGGCTCCTCTGCCAGCCCGACGGGCGCGGCGCCCGCCCCCGCGCCGGCATCTGCGCCGGCCCCCGGCACTGCCCCTGCCCCTGCCCCCGGCCCGGCCCCGGCACCTGCTCCGGTCCCGGCGTCGGTGAGCGGGGTCTTCCGCCATCCCGGGCTGCTGGTCACCGAAGACGACTTCACCCGTATCCGCGCGCTGATCCGGACGGGCCAGCAACCGTGGACGAACTGGTGGAACACGCTCTGCACCGATCATTTCGACACCCTGGACACCAAGCCGTACCCGCTGCCGGCCGTCTACCGCGCCGACGGCAGCAAGAACAACCTGTACGTCGACATCTGGCGCGCCTGGTCCATGACGCTGCGCTGGAAGCTGGGCGACCCGCAGGACACCCGCTACGCCGACAAGGCGGTGGAGTTCCTGGACGCCTGGGCGGGCACGCTCAAGGAAGTGGGCACCGTCCCGCCGGGCTCGACGGCGCACGACGACCACACCTTCATCATCCTTGCCGGCATCCAGGGGCACCAGCTCGCGCAGATCGGCGAGGTCCTGCGCACCTACCCCGGCTGGGTGCCGGAGAGCCTGAAGCGCTTCCAGGACATGCTCAGCACGGTCTTCGCGCCGATCTCGTCGTGGTTCCTCAGCGACGGCCGCATCGGCTCCCACGCCAACTGGGACATGGCCTCGATGGCAGGCGCGATGGCCATCGGCGTCTTCTGCGACAACGCCGAGCTGTACAGGCTGGCCTGCGATTGCTACGCCGCCAACAACCGCGGCAAGCTCCGGAACTTCGGCAACGGCTCGGCCCTGCACGGCGTCTACTACATGCATCCCGGCCACTTCGGGCAGTGGGAGGAGAGCGGCCGCGACCAGGGCCACTCGACGCTGGGCATGTCCCTCGGCGGCGACGTGATGGAGATGGCCTGGAACCAGGGCGACGACCTCTACGGGCTGTACAACAACCGCTTCCTCGCGGCCGCCGAGTACGTGGCCCGGTCCAACCTGCTGGATGAGAACGGCAAGACCTATCCGATGCCCTATGTGCCGGAGCAGAACCCGACGTCGCCGCACACGGACCGGTGGACGCAGGTGAACCAGTCGTTCCAGCACGGCCGCAACGCCTGGGAACCGATCTACAACCACTACGTCAACCGCATGGGCATCGCGGCGCCGAACGTCGCACGCATGGTCAAGTGGGTCGAGCCGAAGTACGGCGGCAGCAGCGACGACGTGTGGTATCCGACGCTGATCCACCGGCGCGTCGACTACGCCGGGCCGATGAAGCCGGCATCCGGCCTCACGGGGCACCTGAACGACGGCCGCGTCCTGCTGTCGTGGTGGGGTAGCGTGGGGGCGGCGTCCTATGTGGTCAAGCGCGGCGCGACGGCCAACGGCCCCTTCGCCCAGCTGGGCACGGTCGCGGCGGACCAGCTCCTGACCTTCACCGATACGCCGCCCGGCGGCGTCTGGTTCTACCAGGTCGTCGCCCAGGGCGCCAGCGGGCCCGCCAGTGCCGCCTCCAACGTGGTCCGGGTCGCGGCGTCCGGCGAATCGCGCCTGACGATGCCGCTGAACGGCATGAATGGCACGGGCACCTCCGGCACCTTCCTGGCCGCTGACGGTACCTCCAGCACCGTGCAAGGCAAGCTGCTCGACAACGCCACCTGGGGCGACGGGCGCAACGGCGACAAGGCCGTCGCGTTCGACGGCAAGGCCTCGGGCCTGCAGCTCCCGCAAGGCCTGTTCGGCGGTCTGGACGACTTCAGCGTGTCGTTGTGGGCCTACGCGAACGGCCTGCACTGGGACACCTGCATGCTCTTTGCCGGGACCGATGCCTTCTCCAGCCTGTTCATCGCACCCCAGGCCGGCCCGGGGGTCCTGCGTTTCGGGATCTACGGGGCCACGTTCAACGACGCCCACGTCATCGACGCACCCAGCGCCCTGCCCACGAGGCGCTGGGTCCACGTGGCGGTCACGCTGCAGGGCACGACCGGACGCCTCTACCTGGATGGCCTCGAGGTGGCCAAGTCCGACGACATCCTGCTGACGCCGCGCCAGGTCGGCGACCAGGTCACCTTCCTCGGCCGCAACTGGGCGCATCCGCCGTTCAACGGCCGCATCCAGGACTTCCGCATCCATGCGGGCGCCCTGAGCGCTGCGGAGGTCGCTGCGCTGGCGCGCTAGCGGCTTCCCATCGGACATCGACCAGTGCGTCGCCGTCGCATCACCCTCTTCAAACAAGACTCCTCCCAAATGAACGCCTTTCAATTTCGCCTTGCCTTTGCCCTTGCGGCGGCGCTGACCGCCTGTGGCGGCGGCGGCTCGGGATCCTCCAATGGATCGACCACGACCGGCGCCAGCGGCGGCGCGTCCTCCCCCGCC
>DATCRO010000967.1:0-5465 GCA_036569025.1 Burkholderiaceae bacterium | reverse complement strand
GTCGTGATCCGCCCGTCGTTCACGCTCGGCGGCTCGGGGGGCGGCATCGCCTACAACCCGGAGGAGTTCGAGGAGATCTGCAAGCGCGGCATCGACCTGTCTCCCACCAACGAGCTGCTGATCGAGGAGTCGCTCAAGGGCTGGAAGGAATACGAGATGGAAGTCGTCCGCGACCGCGCGGACAACTGCATCATCATCTGCTCGATCGAGAACCTCGACCCGATGGGCATCCACACGGGCGACTCGATCACGGTCGCGCCGGCGCAGACGCTGACCGACAAGGAATACCAGCTGATGCGCAACGCGTCGATCGCGATCCTGCGCGAGATCGGCGTGGACACCGGCGGCTCGAACGTCCAGTTCTCGATCAACCCGGTCGACGGCCGCATGGTCGTCATCGAGATGAACCCGCGCGTGTCGCGCTCGTCGGCGCTCGCGTCCAAGGCCACGGGTTTCCCGATCGCCAAGATCGCGGCCAAGCTGGCCATCGGCTACACGCTCGATGAACTGCGCAACGACATCACCGGCGGCGCGACGCCGGCGTCGTTCGAGCCGTCGATCGACTACGTCGTCACCAAGATCCCGCGCTTCGCGTTCGAGAAGTTCCCGGCCGCCGATTCGCACCTGACCACGCAGATGAAGTCGGTCGGCGAAGTCATGGCGATGGGCCGCACGTTCCAGGAGAGCTTCCAGAAGGCGCTGCGCGGCCTGGAGACCGGCATCGACGGCCTGACCGAGCGCACCGCCTGCAAGGAAAGCGATCGCGAGGAGATCCTCGAGCAGATCACCAACGCCGGCCCCGAGCGCATCCTGTTCGTGGGCGACGCGTTCCGCATCGGCATGTCGCTGGACGAGGTCTTCGACGCCACGCGCATCGACCCGTGGTTCCTCGCGCAGATCGAGGACCTGGTGAAGATCGAGCAGGCGCTGCGCGGCCGCACCGTCGCGTCGCTGTCGGCCGCCGAGCTGCGCTTCGTCAAGCAGAAGGGCTTCTCCGACAAGCGCCTGGCCAGGCTGATGGACGGCAACCAGCACGAGGTGCGCAAGGCGCGCCATGCGCTGGGCGTGCGCCCCGTCTACAAGCGGGTCGACACCTGCGCCGCCGAGTTCTCCACGCAGACCGCCTACATGTACTCGTGCTACGAGACCGAGGACGGCGAGAACGAGGCCGACCCGACGGACAAGAAGAAGATCATGGTGCTGGGCGGCGGTCCGAACCGCATCGGCCAGGGCATCGAGTTCGACTACTGCTGCGTCCACGCGGCCCTCGCGATGCGCGAGGACGGCTACGAGACCATCATGGTCAACTGCAACCCCGAGACGGTCTCGACCGACTACGACACCTCCGACCGCCTGTACTTCGAGCCGGTGACGCTCGAGGACGTGCTCGAGATCGTGGCCATCGAGAAGCCCGCCGGCGTGATCGTGCAGTACGGCGGCCAGACGCCGCTGAAGCTGGCGCTCGACCTCGAGGCCAACGGCGTGCCCATCATCGGCACCACGCCCGACTCCATCGACATCGCGGAAGACCGCGAGCGCTTCCAGCAGCTGCTGCACACGCTGGGCCTGAAGCAACCGCCCAACCGCACCGCGCGCACGGAGGAAGCCGCGCTGCAGCTGGCCCAGGAGATCGGCTATCCGCTGGTCGTGCGGCCCAGCTACGTGCTCGGTGGCCGCGCGATGGAGATCGTGCACGGCGACAGGGATCTCGAGCGCTACATGCGCGAGGCCGTCAAGGTCAGCGAGAAGTCGCCGGTGCTGCTCGATCGCTTCCTGGACGACGCGATCGAAGTCGACGTCGACTGCATCAGCGACGGCGCCGAGGTCATGATCGGCGGCATCATGGAGCACATCGAGCAGGCCGGCGTGCACTCCGGCGACTCCGCGTGCTCGCTGCCGCCGTACTCGCTGTCGCAGGGCATGCAGGCCGAGCTGCGCCGCCAGACGGCGCTGATGGCCAAGGCGCTGAAGGTCGTCGGCCTGATGAACGTGCAGTTCGCGATCCAGGGCGAGGGCGACGAGGCCGTCGTCTACGTGCTCGAGGTCAACCCGCGCGCCTCGCGCACGGTGCCGTTCGTGTCCAAGGCCACGGGCCAGGCGTTGGCCAAGATCGCCGCGCGCTGCATGGCCGGCACGAAGCTGGCGGACCAGGTCGGCCTGCACGACAAGCCGCCGGTCGAGGTGATCCCGCCGTACTTCTCGGTCAAGGAAGCCGTCTTCCCGTTCAACAAGTTCCCGGGCGTCGATCCGGTGCTCGGCCCCGAGATGCGCTCCACCGGCGAGGTGATGGGCGTGGGCCGCACGTTCGCGGAAGCCATGCTCAAGAGCCAGCTGGGCGCGGGCTCGCGGCTGCCGACCAAGGGCAACGTCGTGCTGACCGTCAAGAACGCCGACAAGGCGCGCACGGTCAAGGTCGCTTCGGATCTCGTCAACCTGGGCTTCACGCTGTCGGCCACCAAGGGCACGGCGGCGGCGATCGCCGAGGCCGGCATCCCGGTCAAGCTGTGCAACAAGGTCAAGGACGGCCGGCCGCACATCGCCGACATGATCAAGGCCGGCGAGGTCCAGCTGGTGTTCACGACGGTGGACGAGACGCGCACGGCGATTGCCGATTCGCGCTACATCCGCACCGCCGCGATCGCCAACCGCGTCACGTACTACACGACGATGGCCGGCTGCGAGGCCGCCACCGAGGCGCTGAAGCACGAGGACGACATCACGGTGATTTCCCTGCAGGAACTGCACGCGGAACTGCCCTGATCTGATTTAGACTTCCATTCCACAAGGGCCGCCGCCCGTCTGCGCCACGCAAGCGCAGCCGGGGCGGCGGTTTGCTTTTTCCCCCGCTGAGACCCTGATATGGCCACGATTCCCCTGACCCGCCGCGGCGCCGAGAAACTGAAGGAAGAGCTGCATCGCCTGAAAACGGTCGAGCGCCACGCCGTCATCCAGGCCATCGCGGAAGCGCGCGCCCAGGGCGACCTTTCCGAGAACGCCGAGTACGAGGCGGCCAAGGACAAGCAGGGCTTCATCGAAGGCCGCATCCTCGAGATCGAGGGCAAGCTCGCCGCGGCCCAGATCATCGATCCGTCGGAAGTCGACGCGGGCGGCCGCGTCGTGTTCGGCTCGACCGTGGTGCTCGAGGACGAGGATTCGGGCCAGGAGGTCACGTACCAGATCGTCGGCGAGGACGAGGCCGACCTCAAGGCCGGCATGATCTCGATCGGCTCGCCGATCGCCCGCGCGATGATCGGCAAGGAAGCCGGCGACACGGCCTCCGTGCAGGCGCCCGGCGGCGTCAAGAACTACGAGATCGTCGCCGTGAAGTATCTTTGAGCCCCCACGCTCCCGCTGGTCGCTGCCCCCCGAGGGGGCGCTCCGCGAGCGGCCCGGCAGAGCCGGTTCCGCCGCTCCCTCGCCTTTTCGCCTTCGGAGTGCCAGCGACAGCGTCGGAACCGTGTCCGACCACCGGTCATTCAAATGGCAACCGCTGATTCAATCCAGGAGCGCCTGCGCCGCCTGCTGCCCGGCCTGTGGTGCGGCGTGCTGCTGGCGATCGCGCTGATCGCCGCGCCGGCCGCGTCGGGCACGCTGGAGCGGGCCAGCTTCGGCGCCGTGGCGCGGGCGATCTTCGCCCGCGAGGCGCCCGCCAGCCTCGTGCTCGGCATGCTGATCCTGATGCTGGAGCGTCGCGCGGCGTTCGACCGCCACCAGGCGACGGGCGTGTCGCAATTCTCGGCGGAGATGATGCTGGCGCTCGGTGCGCTGTTCTGCACTGTCGCCGGCTACTACGGCCTGCAGCCGATGATGGAGCAGGCGCGTGCCGGCGGCGACTCGGCGCTGACCTTCATGCAGTGGCACGCGGTCAGCCTCGCGTTCTTCGGCGTCAAGGGCCTGCTGGCCCTGGCGCTGGCGTGGCGCGCGACGCGTCCCGCGCCACGCGCGGATCTCAGACCTTCTTCTTGATGCTGGTCACGCGCTTCTTGGCGCGCTTGACCTGGCCGCCGGCGGTCACGCGCTGGTTGCCCATCACGGTGACCTTCTTGATCTGCGGACGGTGATTGCCGCGCTTGGAGAACTTCAGGATCTTGACGACGCGCGGGGCGGCGCCCGCGTCGTCGGACGGCGCGGACGCGGACTCGGCCACGGGGCGCCACAGCACCAGCAGCTTGCCGATATGCTGGATGGGGGCGGCGTCGAGCTTGTCGGCCATCTCCAGCAGCATCGCCTCGCGGGCGGCGCGGTCGTCCGAGAACACGCGCACCTTGATCAGGCCGTGCGAGCGGATCGCGACCTCGGCCTCCTTGAGGACGGCGGTGGTCAGTCCGTCGGCACCGACCATGACCACGGGGTCGAGGTGGTGGGCGTCGCCGCGCTTTTCTTTGCGTTCGGCAGGGGTCAGTTGAATCATGGCCATGCCCGTATTATCCCTTTGTCATGAAAATCAACACGAAAAGCAAGAAGGTCAACAAGCAGTGGTTGCAGGATCACGCCAATGACACCTATGTGAAGCTCGCGCAGAAGGAGGGCTATCGCGCCCGCGCGGCCTACAAGCTGTCCGAGATCGACGAGCAGTTCAAGCTGATCCGCCCGGGCCAGCTGGTGGTCGACCTGGGCTCGACGCCCGGCGCCTGGAGCCAGTACATCCGCCGCAAGTTCGCCGGCGGCGGGGCGGCGGTGGGCGCGCTGAACGGCCGCATCGTGGCGCTCGACATCCTGGAGATGGAGCCCATCGAGGGCGTCACCTTCATCCACGGCGACTTCCGCGAGGACGCGGTGCTGGCGCGCCTGGACGAGGTGGTGGGCGGCGATCCGGTCGACGTCGTCGTCTCGGACATGGCGCCCAACCTCAGCGGCGTCGCGGTCACCGACACCGCCCGCGTCGCCCACCTGGTCGAGCTGGCCGTCGATTTCGCCGTGACGCACCTCAAGCCGGAAGGCGCCCTGGTGACCAAGGTCTTTCACGGAAGCGGCTACAGTGAGCTGGTGGAACTGTTCCGTGCGAATTTCCGGGTGGTCAAGGCGGTCAAGCCCAAGGCCTCGCGCGACAAGTCGGCAGAAACTTTCCTGGTCGGCTTCGGTCTGAAGAGCCCGTCGCGCTGACCTGGGCCGTCCAATTGCCCGGTGGGCGTGGCGCGGAGGGAGCATTTCGCGTCCAAAACGTGCGATTGGCGTCCTTCTCGACCGCGGCTATCGGGTTTGCGGGGTATTGACTGGCCTAGAATCATCCCCACCTGTCGCGGGAAGTGGCATTTTGAAGAAGGAGCCGCGGTGAACAATCAGTGGTTTTCGAAGATCGCGGTCTGGCTGGTGATCGCCCTCGTGCTTTTCACGGTCTTCAAGTCGTTCAACACGGCGCAGACCCAGGGCAATCGGGTCGCATATTCCGATTTCCTCGAGGAAGTGCGCAACAAGCACATCCAGAGCGTGGAGATCACCGAGGGTAGCGGCGGCATCGACATCAC
>DATCRO010000966.1:0-3017 GCA_036569025.1 Burkholderiaceae bacterium | reverse complement strand
GGCCGAACGCGCCGGCCGCGGCGCTGCCCAGGTGCCACGACGATCCGTGCAGCATCACCGCGAGCGTCGACCAGAACGCGCTGAAGCCGATCGACAGGAGGCCTTGCGCAAGCGCGGCGCGACGCAGCGCCGGGTGGCGCTTCCACAGCTGCGCCGCCGAGGCCAGCAGCGCGCCGTAGTGCAGGTGCGTCGTCGGGCGGAAGCGCGGCAGTCCGCGCGCGGCCACGGCCGCGAAGCCGGCGATGCTGACCGCCGCGGCGACGAACATCGCGCGCCAGCCGAAGTGCGAGGCCACGACGCCGCTGACCACCCGCGACAGCAGGATGCCCATCAGCAGGCCCGTCATCACGGTGCCGACGATGCGGCCCCGCTGCGAGTCGGGCGCGAGCGTCGCGGCGGCGGGGACGATGTCCTGCGCCAGGGTCGCGGCCAGGCCGATGGCCAGGCTCGCGGCCAGCAGGAGCGGCATGCCCGACGACGCGCCCGCCACCAGCAGCGCCACGACCAGCGCGGCGGCCTTCACCAGGATGATGCGGCGGCGGTCGTAGCGGTCGCCCAGCGGCGCCAGGAAGAAGATGCCGGCGGCATAGCCCAGCTGCGTGAGCGTGGGCACGAGGCCGACTTCGCGCGCGCCGGCGCCGATGTCGGCCTGCAACTCGCCCAGCATCGGCTGGCTGTAGTACAGCGCGGCGACCGACAGGCCGGCGCCCGCGGCGAGCAGGCCGACGAGCGACGGGGTCAGGGGACGGGCCGGCGCAGCGGTCGGCAGTTGGGAGGGCAGGACGGACGACATGGCGGGGACCCTTCGTGAATGAGGGTCATTCTCCGGATGCATCCAACACCTGTGTAGTGGCCGCGATTGAACAATTGCTATACGCTTGACGCATGAGCAACCCCGCGTCCACGGCCGATCGCTTCGAGCTGATGGAGACCTTCGTGCGCATCGTCGATGCCGGCAGCCTGTCGGCCGCCGCGGCGCAACTGGGGACGACGCAGCCCACCGTCAGCCGCCGGCTGCAGGCGCTCGAGCGCTCGCTGGGCGTGCGGCTGCTGCGCCGCTCGACGCACTCGATGACGCTCACCGAGGACGGCCAGCGCTGCCTCGAGCGCGCGCGCGAGCTGCTGGCGGACTGGCACGCGTTCGAGGCCGACCTGCGCGGCGCCGGCGACGAGCCCGAGGGGACGCTGCGCGTCATCGCGCCGCACGCGTTCGGCCAGCAGCAGCTCGTCACGCCGCTGGCCGAGTACCTCGCGCGGTATCCCAAGGTCAACGTCGAATGGCTGCTGCACGACCGCCGGCCCGACTTCATCACCGAGGGCATCGACTGCGCGATCCAGGTCGGCAGCATCGACGACCAGGCCGCCGTGGCGATCCGCATCGCCGAGGTGCCGCGCATCGTCGTGGGCACACCGTCGCTCGCGGACGCGTTGCCCGCGCGCCAGTCGCCCGCCGACCTCGCGCAGCTGCCCTGGCTCGCGATGCGGCCGTACTACCGCACCGAGGTGGCGCTGACGTCGCTCGATGGAGGCGGCGACGCGCGCTTTGCGATCGCACCGCGCATGAGCACCGACAGTCTCTACGCGCTGCGCACCGCCACGCTGATGGGCGTGGGCGCGTCCATCGTGTCGGCCTGGCTGGTGGCCGACGACCTCGCGCAGGGCCGGCTGGTCCACCTGGCGCCGCAATGGCGCGCGGCCCCGCTGCCGGTGTGGCTGGTCTATCCGCAGGCGCGCTTCTACCCGGCGCGGCTGCGCCGCTTCCTGGACGTGATCCGCACTCACGCGGCCCATGCGTTGGCGCCCAGGCCGCCGGGCGGCTGACGGTCCGTCGCGCGAAACGACGGCTGGCGCCGCCAACGGGCCGGCTCGTCGCAAGCCGGTTGGCCGGCGGGTTCGAAGCTCCGACAGTTCATCCATCGGATCACGAGACGCGATTCGAACCAACACCCCCAGGAGCCCACCATGACCAAGACCACCGCCCCGTTCGCCGCCTTCGCGCTGTCCGCCCTCGTGACCTTCGGCATCGTCGCCGGCATGAACGGCATCGCCTCGAAGCAATATGCGACCGCGGAGCGCGTGGCCCAGGTCGCGGCCGATGCGACGCAGGTCGCCGCGCTGCAGCGCGTGGTCGTGGTCGCCCGCCGCGCCGCCTGACCGGCACGCACCGCTCCTTCGAGCCCCGCTTCGGCGGGGCTTTTTTGTTGCCGCGCCGGGCGCGGCGTCAGGCGACGTCGGCACAAGGCGGGGTCAGGTCTTGAATCATGCGCTCCGATGTGCCATTCGGGGTGCCAGGTCTTGCCTAGCAAGCGCTGAAGCCTGCCCGCCGGAGTCTCGCGTACGTATCGCCACACTTGGCGGCCCGAGGGACCGTCCGGACGAGTGCACGATTCAAGACCTGACCCCGCGACATTCAAGACCTGACCCCCGCTTGCGCTTGCGGACCCCCGCTTGCGCGATTCAAGACCTGACCCCGCTTGCGCTGACGGTCCGTCGGCCGCCACGACGGCTGGTGCCGCGCACGGGCCGGCTCGTCGCAAGTCGCTGGCGGCTCGATCCGCGAACTCCGATAGTTCACCCATCGGAACACGAAACGCGGTTCCGAACCAACCACCCCAAGGAGCCCATCATGACCAAGACCACCGCCCAAGCTGCCGCCTTCGCCCTGTCCGCCCTCATGACCTTCGGCGTCGTCGCCGGCATGAACGGCATCGCCACGAAGCAGTACGCGGCCGCCGAGCGCGTGGCCCAGGTCGCGGCCGATGCGACGCAGGTCGCCGCGCTGCAACGCGTGGTGGTGGTCGCGCATCGCGCCGCCTGATCCGCTCTTCCCGCTCCTTCGAGCCCCGCTTCGGCGGGGCTTTTCCATTCCCGCGCCCGACATGCGTGCGGGGACGCCCGGCCGCCGGCCGACGCCGCCGGCACGACGCTGGCATCATGGCGGCATGAAGAAATTGCTGCTCTCCATCGCCTTGTCGCTGTGCGCCGGCCTGGCCGCCGCCGCCGACAAGCCCTACGAC
>DATCRO010000965.1:0-2313 GCA_036569025.1 Burkholderiaceae bacterium | reverse complement strand
GTTGTGGGTGACGACGACGGTCATCGAGGGCTCCGGGGGCGGTGGCACGCTGCAGCGGCAAGCTGCGCGCCACCCGTGCACGATCACTTCAGCTTTTGCCAGAGGAAGGCGAACTGCAGCGCCTGGACGTCCGCGCGCTGCGCGTTGTCCGCCGCGCCGCCGTGGCCGCCCTCGATGTTCTCGTAGTACAGCACGTCGTGGCCCTGCTCGATCATGCGCGCGGCCATCTTGCTCGCGTGTCCCGGGTGCACGCGGTCGTCGCGCGTGGACGTGGTGAAGAACACCGTCGGGTACCTGGTGTCCTTGTGGACGTTCTGGTACGGGCTGTACTTGGAGATCCAGGCCCACTCGGCCGGGATGTCCGGGTTGCCGTACTCGGCCATCCACGACGCGCCGGCCAGCAGCTTGTTGTAGCGGCGCATGTCCAGCAGCGGCACCTGGCAGCTGACGGCGTTGAACAGGTCGGGGCGCTGCATCGTGACGGCGCCCACCAGCAGGCCGCCGTTGCTGCCGCCTTCGATGCCGAGGTGGCGGGGGCTGGTCACCCGGGTGGCGACCAGGTCCTCGGCCACCGCGATGAAGTCGTCGTAGCTGCGCTGCTTGTTCTCGCGGATCGCGGCCTGGTGCCAGCCCGGCCCGTACTCGCCGCCGCCGCGGATGTTGGCGTAGACCCAGACGCCGCCGTGCTCGTACCAGGCCCTGCCGATGCCGCCCGAGTAGCTGGGCGTCAGCGAGATCTCGAAGCCGCCGTACCCGTACAGCAGCGTCGGGTTGGCGCCGTCGGCCCTCGCGCCCCTGGGCCAGATGATGAAGTAGGGCACCTTGGTGCCGTCCCTGGACGTCGCGAACTTCTGCTCGACATGCATGCCCCGCTCGTCGAAGAAGTGCGGCCGCGACTTCAGCAGCTCGCGCTTGTCGCTGCCCGTGTGCCCCAGGTACAGCGAGTCCGGCGTGAGGAAGTCGGTGTAGTTGAGGAAGTAGGCCTCGGCGTACGGGTCGTCGGCCACGTGCGGGTCGTCGATGCCGTACGCGGACAGCGTGCCGAGCGCGGGCGCCTGCACCGCGTGGCGTTCCCAGCCGGTGGCCGTCGGCGTGAGCTCCTCGATGCGGCCGGTCACGTTGTCGAGGACGTTCAGCAGGATCCTGGACCTGGTCGTGCTGAAGCCGGCCAGCGAACGCGTGGCCGTCGGCGTGAACAGCGCCTGCAGGTGGCGCTCGCCCGCGAGATAGGCCTTGGCGTCGCCCACCAGCAGCGAGCCGCGCGGCCACGTCGTGTCGCCGAGCTTCCAGTCGGAGCGCAGCTCGATCAGCACGCGGCTCTTCCAGAAGCTGAGGTTGGCGTCGTCGGGCTTGTCGATCAGCGTCAGCTCGGGCGACTTGCCGGCGGGGTCGAGCTTGTCGAGCAGCCAGACGCGCGAGGTGTAGAAGTCGAGCGAACGGCTGAAGGTGGTGCGCTCGAAGCCGGGCGTGTCGTCGACGCTCATGCCCGACGCGACATCGGTGTGCTCGCCGGTGAACATGGTGGCGGCGCTGGCCAGCGGCGTGCCGCGCGACCAGCGCTTGACGACGTTCGGGTAGCCGGAGTCGGTCAGGCTGCCGGGGCCGAAGTCGGTGGCCACGTAGATCGTGTTCTCGTCGGCCCATTCGACGCTGGACTTGGCCTCAGGCAGCACGAAGCCGTCGGTGACGAACGCGCGCCTGGCGATGTCGTACTCGCGCACGACCTGGGCGTCCGAGCCGCCGCGCGACAGCATCACGAGGCAGCGCTCGTACCTGGGCGCCAGGCAGGCGGCGCCGTGCCAGACCCAGTTCTCGCCTTCCTTCTTCGCGAGCTCGTCGAGGTCGATCACGACGTCCCAGCTGGGCTGCGGCTTGCGGTATTCGTCCAGCGTGGTGCGGCGCCACAGGCCGCGCGGGTTCTTGTCGTCGCGCCAGAAGTTCCAGAGGGATGCGCCACGGCGCGTGACATAGGGGATCTGGTCCTTCGAATCGAGGACGGCGCGCAGCTGGTCGCGCGTCTGCTGGAACTGCGGCCAGGCTTCGAGCGTCTTGCGCGACTGCGCGTTGCGCTCGCGCACCCAAGCGAGGGCCTTGTCGCCGAGGATGTCCTCCAGCCACAGGTTCGGGTCGTCCGCGCTCGCGATGGCGGCGGATGCGGGGGCGGAGGCAGCGGGGGCTTGGGCCATGAGGGAGCTTGCGGCGGTCGCCAGCGCGGCGGCCACGCACAGGAGTCGGGAGGTCTTGATCATCGCAGAGGGATCGGATGAGGAAAGCGCCCCGGCCTCGTGAGCCGGGACGCGCCTGGGGCCATTC
>DATCRO010000964.1:0-4029 GCA_036569025.1 Burkholderiaceae bacterium | reverse complement strand
TCTTGCCGGTGGCCACCGCCAGCCAGTGGTGGCGGCGCTTGAGCGCGCGCAGCATGTCCAGCACGCCCGGGAACAGCGACAGGTCGTGCTGGCGCGCGAGGTAGTGGAAGCGGTAGCGGTCTATCATCGCCGGCAGCTGCGCCTCCGTGAGCGTGGGCGCCGCATGCGCCATCGCGGCGCGCAGGCTCAGGCCGATCACCCACGAGGCGCGTTCGTCGTCGGGCACCGGCAGCCCGAGGTCGGCGCACGCGGCCTGGATGCTGTGCACGATCAGCGCCGTGGAGTCGAACAGCGTGCCGTCCCAGTCGAAGACGACCAGGTCGAAGCGGCGCGGGCGGTCGGGGGAATCGGTCATGGTGACGACCTTGCCAGGGCATCGACGAGGGCGGCGCACTCCGGCGGCAGCGGCGCCTCCAGCTCGAGGCGCTGCCCGCTGGCGGGATGGTCGAAGGCGAGCCGGCGCGCGTGCAGGAACATGCGCTCGAAGCGCACCCCCGGCACCGCCTCGCCGCGCGCGAAGCGGCGGTTGAGGGCGAAGTCGCCGTAGCGGTCGTCGCCGACGATCACGTGCCCGGAATGCTGCAGGTGGACGCGGATCTGGTGCGTGCGGCCCGTCTTGATGGTGACGTCCAGCAGCGTGGTGTCGGCGAACTGCCGGGCGATGCGCACCAGCGAGATCGAGCGCTGGCCGTCGGGGTGGTCGTCGGCCACCGGGTGGACGCGGCGCTCGCCGGCGGCGTCCTGCGTCTTGTGCAGCGCGACGTCGATCACCTTGAGCCTGGCCGGCCAGCGGCCCGTCACGAGCGCGGCGTAGGTCTTGCCCGTCTCGCGGGCGCGGAACTGGTCCTGCAGCGCCACCAGCGCGCTGCGCTTTTTGGCCAGCAGCAGGATGCCGGAGGTCTCGCGGTCGAGCCGGTGGACGAGCTCGAGGTATTTCTGCTGCGGGCGCGCGCGGCGCAGCTGCTCGATGACGCCGAAGCTGACGCCCGAGCCGCCGTGCACCGCGGTGCCGGCGGGCTTGTCGATGGCCAGCAGGTGCTCGTCCTCGAACAGGATCGGGAATTCGCGCGGCGGCGCGGCCTCGGCCGGCGTCGCGGGCGTGGCCGTGCGCACCGGCGGCACGCGCACGACGTCGCCGGCGGCCAGCTTGGTGTCGGCCGAGGCGCGGCCCTTGTTCACGCGCACCTCGCCGGACCGGATGATCCGGTAGACGTGCGTCTTGGGCACGCCCTTGAGCTCGCGCAGCAGGAAGTTGTCCAGGCGCTGGCCCTCGAATTCCGCATCGACGGCCACGTTGCGCACCACCGCGGCCGCCTCGGGCGGCGCGGCGACGGGCGCGGCGGGCGCGGGCCGGCTGGTGGCCGCAGCCGGACGCGGGCGCGCCTTGGCGCCGGCGGCGGGAACGGCCTGGCGGCCCGCCGCCGCCTTCGCCTTGGGAGCGCCGCGGGCGCCGGTTTGGGCCGGCTGGCGTTTCCCCTCTATAATCGGCCGAACCACGTTTGCGCCATAAGTTATTGATTTTCGAGAGTTTACCCGGGCAATCCCCGATCGGGATCCTGCGGCGGACTTTCAAACTCGACAACAAGGGTGCGCGGGCGTGGCGCCGAATATCGAAAGAGACGCGGCAAAACAGGTGATGCAACGCGCTCGGCGCCCCGGCAGGCCGGTGACCACGAAGTGGCCCGGCGGTCGAATGCAAAGACGCGGAAGAGCAACGACACAAGAACCGACCTGCCTTGGTTGCAGGTCTGGAGATAAAGGTTTCCCAAGGTCGCCAGAGGCTTTTTCCCAGCCGGAAATCGCAGCTGGCAGCCGGTGCCAGATCCTTTGCATTCGCAATCGCATGGCGTTCGTTTCCCACCCCCATCCGACCCAGTCCCGCACCGCGGGCGAAGCACGGCCCTGGCCGCTGCCCGGCGCACGATCGCGCCGCGCCGGCGCCACCGCCCTGCCGTCGCCGCGGACCCGGGCAGTTCGGGCGCGCGGACCTGCAGGAGCGGCCGCGGCCGCGGCCGCAGGTGCTTCTCGGGAAACAGCCCTCGCAACGCGACGCAGGGACTGAGCACCAAAGCGCCAACGCCGCGCCGTCATCCGCTCCCTGATCGGGGCATGGCGGCGCAGTCCAGGGCGGTTCCTTCCATCGGTTCGCAGTTCGTTTCTCGTGCATCGTTGGCGCGATGCCGGGGCCATTCCCACCACGGCCCCGGTGACGCGCAGTGAGACGACAGCCTCGTCGCGGCCAGCGGCCGCGCGCAGGCGATGAAGGAGTGCACGTGAAACGCATGCTGATCAACGCGACCCAGCCGGAAGAACGCCGGCTGGCGATCGTCGACGGACAGAAACTGCTCGATTTCGAGAACGAGATCGAAGGGCGCGAACAGCGCAAGGGCAATATCTACAAGGCGGTCGTGACCCGCGTCGAGCCGTCGCTCGAGGCGTGTTTCGTCGACTACGGCGAGGATCGCCACGGTTTCCTGCCGTTCAAGGAAATCTCGCGCCAGTATTTCCGCGACGGCGTCGACGTCAAGTCCGCCCGCATCCAGGACGCCATCAAGGACGGCCAGGAACTGCTGGTGCAGGTCGAGAAGGAAGAGCGCGGCAACAAGGGCGCGGCCCTGACCACGTTCATCTCGCTGGCCGGCCGCTACCTGGTGCTGATGCCCAACAACCCGCGCGGCGGCGGCGTCAGCCGTCGCATCGAGGGCGAGGACCGCGAGGAACTCAAGGAGAACCTCGACCAGCTCGAGTACCCCAAGGGCATGAGCCTGATCGCGCGCACCGCCGGCATCGGCCGCAGCGCGCCCGAGCTGCAGTGGGACCTGAACTACATGCTCAAGCTGTGGGACGCCATCGACGGCGCCTCCAAGTCGGGCAAGGGCGCGTTCCTGATCTACCAGGAATCGTCGCTGGTCATCCGCGCCATCCGCGACTACTTCACCGCGGACATCGGCGAGATCCTGATCGACACCGACGACATCTACGAGCAGGCCCAGCAGTTCATGAACCACGTGATGCCCGAGTCGGCATCGCGCGTGAAGCGCTACCGCGACGACGCGGCGCTGTTCAGCCGCTTCCAGATCGAGCACCAGATCGAGACCGCGTTCTCGCGCACGGTCAACCTGCCGGCCGGCGGCGCGATCGTCATCGACCACACCGAGGCGCTCGTCTCGATCGACGTCAACTCGGCGCGCGCCACGCGCGGCGGCGACATCGAGGAGACCGCCACCCGCACCAACATCGAGGCCGCCGACGAGATCGCCCGCCAGATGCGCCTGCGCGACCTGGGCGGCCTGATCGTCGTCGACTTCATCGACATGGAAGAGTCGAAGAACCGCCGCGAGGTCGAGCAGCGCCTGCGCGACGCGCTGCGCTTCGACCGCGCCCGCGTGCAGTTCTCGTCGATCAGCAAGTTCGGGCTGCTCGAGCTGAGTCGCCAGCGCCTGCGCCCGGCCCTGTCCGAAGGCAGCCACATCACCTGCCCGCGCTGCAACGGCACGGGCCACATCCGCGACACCGAGTCCTCCGCGCTGCAGATCCTGCGCATCATCCAGGAGGAGTCGATGAAGGAGAACACCGCCGCCGTGCACGTGCAGGTGCCGGTGGAGGTGACGTCCTTCCTGCTCAACGAGAAGCGCAGCGAGATCACCAAGATCGAGCTCAAGCAGCGCACCACCGTGCTGCTGGTGCCCAACAAGCACCTGGAGACGCCCAACTACAAGCTCGAGCGCCTGCGCCACGACGACGCCCGCCTGGAGAACCTGCAGGCGAGCTACACGATGATCGAGGAGCCGCAGGACGAGGTCTCGATCACGCGCCGCGACAAGGCCAAGGCCAAGCAGGAGCCGGTCATCAAGGGCGTGCTGCCCGACCAGCCCGCGCCCCCGGCGCCGGCGCCCGCGCCGGCTCCCGTGGCCGCCACGCCGGCCCCGGCCCCGCGTCCGGCCGCGGCCCCCGTGCCGGCAGCGGCCTCGGGCGGGTTCTTCGGCTGGATCACGAGCCTGTTCGGCGCCCCCGCGCCCGCGCCTGCCC
>DATCRO010000963.1:0-3063 GCA_036569025.1 Burkholderiaceae bacterium | reverse complement strand
CATGGCGGCCACGTGGGGGCGATGGACATCGTGGCGCGCGAGCTGCGCGCCGAGCACGGGCTCATCGTCTACAGCGTGAGCTGGTTCAACCTGCCGCTGGGCGACGCGGGCGCGCAGTTCAGCGCGCAGGAGCACCGCTTCGGCGTGCACGCGGGCGAGATCGAGACTTCGATGATGCTGGCGCTCTCACCGCAGTTGGTGCGCATGGGCGAGGCGCGGGATTTCGATTCCACCTCGCGCCAGCGCGCCGCCGACTACGCGATCCTGGGCAACGGCAGGAGCGCCAAGCTCGGCTGGGCCATCGAGGACTACAACGCCCACGGCGCCGCGGGCAACGCGGCCGCCGCCACCGCGGCGCACGGGCAGGCGGTGGTCGACGAGGCCGCACGGCAGCTCGCGCTGCTGCTGGAAGAGGTGTCGCGGCTGCCGCTGGAAACGGCCAATACCGGGCCTCTGCCCTGAACTCCCGAGCTTCCTGAGTTCCGGTCAGGCGGCGGCCAGCACGCCGGCGAACATGTCCGAGTCGACATTGCCGCCGCTCAGGCATACGCCCACCGTCCGGCCGCGCCAGCGCTCCTGCTGCTGGAGCGCCGCGGCCAGCGCGGCCGCGCCGGCCCCTTCGGCCACGTTGTGCGTGTCGCTGAAAAGGATGCGCATGGACTGCGCGATCTCGTCGTCGGTGACGGTGACCACGTCGTCGGCCTCTCGCAACATCACCTCCACCGATTCGGGCACCGGCGTGCGGCAGGCCATGCCGTCGGCCAGCCGCGTGGTCACGGGCGATTCGACCGGCTTGCCCGCGCGGAAGGAATCGCGATAGGCCGTCGCATGCGCCGACACCACGCCGATGAGCTTCGTCGACACGCCGCAATGCGCGCGCGCCGCCGCTGCGGCCGCGAAGCCCGAGCCCAGGCCGATGGGCACGAAAAGCACGTCGGGCGGCGTGGCCGAGAGCGCTTCGAAGAACTCGACATACGCCGTCGAGACGCCGCGCACCAGCTCGCGGTGGAACGAGGGCACGCGGTGCAGGCCGTCGCGTTCGGCGAGCGCGGCCGCATGTTCCGACGCGGCCTGGAAGTCGTCGCCGTGCTCGACCAGCGTGACGCCCAGTGCACGCATCGCGGCGTTCTTCTCGGTCGAGTTGCCGTGCGGCACGACGATGGTCGCACCCAGCCCGTGGCGCCGTGCCGCGAAGCCGACCGACTGGCCGTGGTTGCCGCGCGTGGCGCTGATCGCGTGGCGCACCGTCGGCTGCTCGCGCGCCAGCGTCTCGAAGTAGGTCAGGCCGCCGCGGATCTTGAAGGCGCCGGCCGGCGTGTGGTTCTCGTGCTTGGCCCACACGGTGGCGCCCAGGCGCTGCGACAGGAGCGGCCAGGCGTACTGCGGCGTGGGCGGCATGGCCGCGCGCACGGTGCGCTGCGCCGATTCGATCTCTTCGCGGGTGAATCTCATGGGGTGTCTCTCTTCCTGCCTTCCTACTTGCGCTCGGTCAGCGCCACCCGCACGGCCAGCGCGGCGAGCACGCTGCCCATCACGTAGCGCTGCGCGCGCAGCCAGCCGGCGCTTTGCGACAGCACGGCCGTGATGCCTGCAGCGCCGACGATCATCACCGTGTTGACCAGCGCGCTGGCGGTCATCTGCGCGATGCCCAGCTGCATGCTCTGCAGCAGCACCGAGCCGCGCTCGGGGTGGATGAACTGCGGGAAGAACGAGAGATAGAACATCGCCACCTTCGGGTTCAGCAGGTTCGTGAGAAAGCCCATGCGGAACAGCTTGCCCGGCGGGTCGGCCGGCAGCGCGCGCGCCTCGAAGGGCGCGGTGCCGCCGGGCTTCACCGCCTGCCATGCGAGCCACAGCAGGTAGGCCGCGCCGGCGATGCGGATCGCGTCGAACGCGAGCGGCACCGCCAGCAGCAGCGCGGTGAGCCCGAGCGCCGCCGCGAACAGGTGCACCAGGAAGGCCAGCAGCACGCCGCCCAGCGATATGAGCCCCGCGCGCCGGCCCTGCACCAGCGTGCGCGAGACGCAATAGATCATGTTCGGCCCGGGCGTGAGCGCCAGCAGCAGCGAGGCGAATGCGAAGAGGGCGATCTCGGTGAAGCTCAGCATGTCAGAGTCCTTGTGATTCGAGGGTCACGCTGCCGCGCGGCGTGTCGAGCACGGCAACCAGGTTGGGCGGGCCGGCATCGACCTCGAGGCCCGTCATGCCGATGGCCGACAGCGCGGCGGCCAGCGCCGGCGCGCGCGGGTGCGTGGCGCGCAGCGAGCGCAGCACGACGCCCGACGCGGGCATGGCGTCGGTGGGATGCACCGCGCCCCACTGGATCAGCGTGGGCAGCGCGCCATAGAAAAGCCGCTGGCCGTCGTCGCGCACGGTGATCTGCCATTCGAGCCGGCCGGCGGGCGTGTCGCGCGAGGCTTCGAGCAGCTGGCCGCGGTCGATGTGCGCGTGCTCTTCATGCGCCAGCGCGCGCATCGCCGCATGCGCATCGGGCACGCGCGCGACGACGTGGATCAGCCGCGGGCCATGCCGCACGAGGCCGGCCTGCAGCGCGGCATCGTCCATGTCGAACCAGCGGCGCGTCTTGGGCCGCGACGGCTTCCTGCCCGGCTCGATCGCGATGATCTCGGCATAGGCCGCCGGATAGGCGTCGCCGGAGACGTTGAACAGCCGGTTGTGCGTGCCCATGAGCGGATGCGAGCCGCCCGGTGCCGGCGTGATGCCGAGCGTGGCCTCGCACCACGCCACGCCCTCGGCGAGCGAGGCGGCGGCGATCACCAGGTGGTCGAGTTGCGCGTGCATGGCGGGCGGCCCGTTCAGAGCGAGACGCTGCCGTCCACGCAGGTCACGGCGTCGCCGCCGACCCAGATGCGGCCTTCGGCGTCGCGCTCGATGTGGACGCGGCCCGCGCGGCCCAGGCACTGGCCTTGGGCGGCAAGGTAGCGCTCGGGCATGTGGCCGTCGGCGATCAGCCATTCGGCCAGGCTCGCGTTGAGGCTGCCGGTGACCGGGTCTTCCTGCACGCCGATGGGCTCGGCGAAGGCGCGCACCTCGAGGTCGATC
>DATCRO010000962.1:0-4589 GCA_036569025.1 Burkholderiaceae bacterium | reverse complement strand
CGGCGCCACCGGCCTCGTCGGCGGCCTGGTGCTGCGCGAGCTGCTGGCCGACCCCGCCTGGGAGCGCGTCACGATCGTCGTGCGGCGGCCGCAGCCGGCGCCCGACCCGCGCGTCGCCGTGGTCGTCGCCGACCTGGCGCTGCAGCCGCGCTGAATGCGCCCGCGATCGCGCCGAATCGCGGCCCGTTGGTGCGCCGCCGCATAAAAATTCGCACATCCAGGCATTTCGGGGTAGAATCCTTGGCTTTGCTGGCAAACCGCGTGTCGATCTTTGTCCGGCGTTCTAGAAACCGCGGCGCTCTTCCCACGCAAGTGAGCGGGCGCAACGGGTCTGGACAAGGACTCCGAGCGCATATTTCTCCCGAAGGATTCTTCGCTACATGACCACCATCCGTGTCAAGGAAAACGAGCCGTTCGACGTGGCCCTGCGCCGCTTCAAGCGCACCATCGAAAAGCTGGGTCTGCTGACCGAACTGCGCGCCCGCGAGTTCTACGAGAAGCCGACCGCCGAGCGCAAGCGCAAGAAGGCCGCCGCCGTCAAGCGCCACTACAAGCGCGTTCGCAGCATGCAGTTGCCCAAGAAGCTCTACTGAAGAGTTTCACGGGAGCTCTCGAGCTCGTTTCCTCCGGATAGTCGCCGCTCGCGGCGACCCATCGGAAGTCGAAAGCCCGCCGCGGGACGCCGTAGCGGGCTTTTGTCTTTTGCGCACGCCCCCATCTGTCGACAAGAACAAACCGAAAGCCAAGACCATGAGCCTGAAGCAACGCATCTCCGACGACATGAAGGCCGCCATGCGCGCCAAGGAAGCCGATCGCCTGCTCGCGATCCGCAACCTGATGGCCGCGATGAAGCAGCGCGAGGTGGACGAGCGCATCGAGCTGACCGATGCCGACGTCGTCGCCATCGTCGACAAGCTCGTCAAGCAGCGCAAGGATTCGATCGACGCGTTCTCCAAGGCCGGCCGCACCGACCTGCTCGAGAAGGAACAGGCCGAGCTCGCCGTGCTGCAGGGCTACCTGCCCGAGCGCCTGGACGCCGCGGCGATCCAGGCCGAGGTGAACGCCATCGTGGCCGAGCTGGGCGCCGCCGGCCCGGGCGACATGGGCAAGGTGATGGGCGCGGTCAAGGCCAGGCTCGCCGGCAAGGCCGACATGGGCCAGGTCTCCGCCGCCGTGAAGGCCGCGCTGTCCAAGTGAGCTGAGGCCGGGGCCACAATGGCCCCGAGCCACGTCACCGATCAAGGATCCCACTCGATGCAAACCACCCTGCCCCTGCGCCAGATCGACCACGACGTGTTCGTCGCCCCGCAGCTCGACGCCGCCGCCATGGCGGAAGTCGCGCGCCTGGGCTTCAAGAGCGTCGTCAACAACCGTCCCGACTTCGAGCACGGCCCCGACCAGCCCGCCTCGGCGCAGGTCGAGGCCGCCGCGCTCGCCGCCGGCCTGCAGTACCGCCACCTGCCCGTGGCGGGCGGCTACCAGTCGCCCGAGGAAGTGGCCGCCTTCCGCCAGCTGCTCGCCGAGCTGCCGCATCCGCTGCTGGCGTTCTGCCGCTCGGGCGCGCGCTCGACGCGGCTGTACCAGCTCGCGCAGGGCTGAGCCCCGCGCGGATCCCGACACGCGGTCATCCTGCGCGGAGCGAAGCGCAGTCGCAGGATTGCACCCCTGCCGCGACGCCACTGCGCGCCGGCCTCGAAGGCGGCGTGCCGCCCGCCAAGACAAGCCTTCGCGCCAGACGTTGGGAAACGGCTGAGCGCACAACCCCGATGCCCGCGGCCTGCCGCGCAAGCGCACGAACGTTCGTATCGGTAAGCAGGCTGACGCAAACGCAATCTGCGTCAGGCAACCCAGTATCCATGCGGGTTAGCGGGCCATTTTTCATGTTGCGGGAAAACCTGCATTGCTGATGCAGCGCGATATTGCGCACATTGCGGACACGTCATTTCGCCCTCCGTCTTCTCGGCACACGAAAGGTGATCCCATGCACGTCCGTCTCCGCAACGTCTCGATCTGCGCCGCCTTGGTGGCCGCCGCGGGCTTGGCCGCAGTCTCGCAGGCGACCAACTATTCGCTGTGGGTCAATGGCCGCACGGGCGGCGGCCAGGCGGGCAACTACGCGGACTTCACCTACTGGGGCCCGGGCACGACGGCCGCGGGCGTCAACAAGAAGTCGGTCAACTGGGACGGCTACAACCACATCTCCGACCAGAACTACCTCGTGCGCAACGCGCTCGACTGCTTCTGCACGGGCTCGAACTGGTGCTACGTGGCGGCGCACAGCGCGGGCGACCTGATGATCGGCTACACGCTGGCGATGTACGGCGGCTCGTCGCGCACCATCACCAACGCCACGCCCAACTCGAGCGGCGTCTGCGGCGCGTCCGGCGCGGGCACGCAGACCGGCTGGAACATCAAGTGGGTGGACGTCGCGGCCGGCGCGGGCGGCGGCTCGGAGCTGGCCAACGTGGGCGACTGGGCGACGTCGGAGCCGCTGGTCTCGGACCTGAAGACCGGCACCGCCCGCGCGATGTACGACCACAACAACACGCGCAGCCACTGGTTCTACATGTGGGCCGGCGCCAAGGGCACGCTCTATTCCGCGGTGCTGCCGGGCCAGGACGACGAGGCGGTGGCCTACCACAGCGCGGGCGCCGTCTCGGGCAGCTCGGGCGGCGCGTACTGCAACCCGAGCGACTGGTTCTGCAATGACCTCACGCTGGGCACCGCCGCCAACGAGGGCGGCACCGCCAAGTGGAGCTACCACTCGGTCTCGTTCCGCGACGACAACGAGCAGTACAACCACTACACCAACGGCCAGTGGCAGGGCACGGTGGGCCTGGTGCGCCAGGACATGGTGACCTACGCCAAGTAGCGCGGCGAGGCGGCCATGAAGATCCGCTGGCGCGTCGTCGTGCCCGTGGCTGCGGTCGGCACCGCGGGGCTGTGGTGGATGGCGTCGCCGGCGAGCACGCCGCCGGCGCAGGTGCTCGATCCGGTCGCGCAGGCGGCGGCCGGCGCGCCCGCGCCGCGGGACGTCGCGCCGGCCGCGTCCGCGCCGCGGCGCGCGCCGTTCAGCGCGGCCGGCCTGGACGATCGCGCGGCGCGGCTCGCGCTGTGGCAGCAGCGCCTGGATCGCGCGAAGCAGACGCTGGCGATGTACCAGGCCGCGACGCGCTACCCGTTC
Source organism: Burkholderiaceae bacterium (assembly GCA_036569025.1). Classification (GTDB taxonomy): domain Bacteria; phylum Pseudomonadota; class Gammaproteobacteria; order Burkholderiales; family Burkholderiaceae_C; genus Scleromatobacter. The sequence goes on along the minus strand of DATCRO010000962.1, from coordinate 1,405 downwards.
GACTCGCGCCCGGCCAGCGAGCACGCCGACCAGTGGCAGACCCACCAGGTGGTCACCACCGACGCGCCGCTGCGCATGCCGGGCACCGGCGTCGTGCCCAACCTGCACGTGCACACGACGCAGCAGAAGGTCTTTGCCACCGGCGCCGACACGGTGCTGCTGACCGTCACGGCCACCGACGACAACGGCGCCGTGCTGCCGCTGCGCGTCCTCAGCTCGATGGCGCACAGCCCGCAGGACACCGGCGGCGGCAAGGCGGCGCCGCTCGCGCCGGTCGTCACCCAGCCCTTCGTCGACGACGGCTCCAACGGCGACGCGCACGCCGGCGACGGCACCTTCACCGCGCGGCTCGATCCCGGCGCCGAGGGCTTCGGCAACTTCGCCGGACTGATCCGCACCGAGCTGGTGGTGCAGTCGGGCGACCAGCAGGGCTACGTCGCGTTCGACGTCGTCTATGCGCCGCAGGCGCCGGCGACCTGGACGGGCAGCGTGCACGACGAGATGCGCGACGGCTCGCTGGCGTTCCTCCTGGGCATCGACGTGAACCAGCCCGGACGCTACGTCATCACCGGCCGCGTGGACGACGCGAACGGCAGGCCGGTGGCGCTCGTCACCTTCAACGACGAACTGCGCGCGGGCGGGGGCCAGGTGCCGTTGCAGGTCTACGGCCGCCTCGTGCGCGACCTGAAGCCGGCGATGCCGCTGACGCTGCACGACGTCGAGGGCTTCCTGCTCAGGCCCGACGCCTACCCGGACCGCGCGCTGATGCCCTCGCTCGACGGCCCCGTCGCGACCTCGCGCAAGGTCGCGGCGGCCCAGTTCAGCGACGCGCCGTTCTCCAGCGACGAGACGCGGCGCTACCTCGCCGAATACGGCAAGGACGTGACGCAGGCGCAGCAGCAGCTGGCGCAGTTGCAGGGGCCGGTGGCCAGGCCCTGAGGACGTGTCGGCCTTGCCGGCAACGCCGCTTCACATGGCGTTGACATGGTGCAATCGGCAGCTGACACGGCTTCTCGACAATGGGCGCGCGGGATGCGCCGCGGCCCTCGACAACGTCATGACACTCCGCCATTCCCTTTTCGCCGCCACGATCCTGGCGCTCGCGTGCGCGGGCGCGCAGGCGCAAGGCCACGACCATGACCACGACCGCGGCGGCCCGCCGCCCGCGCACGGCGCACCGGGCAAGCCGGGCCCCGCGCCGGGTCGCGCCGGCCCGGGCTGGAGCGGCGCCCATGCGCGCGGCTACGTCGACTTCGACGCCCGCTACGGCCACAACCACTACTACCCGTCGCGCGGCTTCGTGTACGGCACGCTGCCGGTCGGCGCCGTGAGCGTGGGCTACGGCGGCGGCAACTACTTCTTCCACGGCGGCGTGTGGTTCCGGCCCTACGGCCCGCGCTACATC
>DATCRO010000961.1:0-4609 GCA_036569025.1 Burkholderiaceae bacterium | reverse complement strand
GAGCACGACCGCCCGCCGGAAGGTCGCGTGGTGGAGGCGACGATCTGGCTGCCGCGCGCGCCCGCCCCGCGCGTCGCGCCCCCGCCCCTGCCCGCGCCGCGCCCGACCCGCCCGCGCGCCTCCGCGCGCGAGGACGCGGACGCGCACGCGATACGGCTCCCCGTACCGGAGCCGCAGCCGATCGCCCAGGCCGCGAGCGCCGCCGAGCCGCCCGCCAGTGCCGCGTCGGCGCCGCCGATGCTGACGCTGTCGCGCGAGCAGATGCGCTCGATCATCGCGGCCAGGAAGCCGACGTTCGCGGAAATGCTGGCCGCGCCGCCCCGGCCGTCCGCGCTCGCACGCCTGGGCGGCGACGACGCGCCCTACGAGGAACGGCAGCTGAGCGGCGGCGAGACGGAGGTGCACGTGCACGGCGGCTGCTTCCGCCTTGTCCCGACGCCGCGTGCGCAGTACGACCCGTTCAACCATGGGAACGAGCGGCTGACGGCGGCGTGTCATTGAGACCTGTCATCGCGCTTGCCGATCGCTGAACGCGCACGTCGCTTGCCGCCCCGTCAGGCGGTGCCGCGGGTCCGCGCACCGCCATCTCGTCGTGGAAGGAGACCAAGGTGAAACGCTGTCTCTGTGCCATCGGCCTTGCCGGCCTCATGGGATCGGCCATGGCCGATGTGACGTACACGTACACGAGCCGCCCGCTGCAGTCCAATACGCCCGGCGTGCAGGTCGCGCCGATGACGATCGTGCTCGACTTCTCGTCGGACGGGTCGACCCTGCTGGACTGGTCCATCTCGCAGCCCGACTTGGGCACCATCGACCCGTCCAACGTGTTCGTCAGCCTGCAGAAGCAATACAACGACTCGCCGGCCATCTACCTCTACACCGACGCGTCGGGCAAGGTCGACGACTGGTTCATCCATGCCATTCCGCTGGACCCGTCGTCGACACCGGCCGGTGCCGACTACTCGAAATGGGCGCTGTCGTGGTACGGCGTCGTGCTGGGCGCGCCGCCGCTGCCGCTGGGCCTGTACGCCGAGGACACCGTGCCCGGCGGCTTCAGCGTGAACGGTCCCGGCACCTGGACCTCGTCGGGCGGCGTCCTGCGCGACTTCGGCTACGGCGATCGCGCCGATCTCGCCACGCTTCCGGTGCCCGAGCCGCCGGCCGGGTTGCTGGCGCTGCTCGGGCTGGCCGCGCTGGGTGTCGTGCGCAGGAAGGCGCGGCCGGTGGGGCCGGTCGACTGCCAGGCGCGATAGGACAGGGCCGGCTGCGCGTCGGCCGAAATCCCGACCGGGCGGCGGCGCGTGATTCGCTGTGCCTCAGCGATACGAGCGCACCAGGCGGCAGGTGCGCGGCAGATAGACCTTGCGGTCGTCCGTCAAGCAGGTCCAGTAGAGATGCCCGCTGTCGGCTTCCGGCACGAGGTGGATCTTGCCGGCGAGCGTCGGCGAGGCTTGCACGTCGAGCACCAGCACGCCCGACGGCTCAATGTCGACGCCGCGCAGGGCGGCCGACGGGTGCGGGACGCGCTCGACCATCGCCTGCACGTCGGTGTCGGACGGCATCTTGCCGGTCTGCTCGTAGTGCCTGCCGACAGCGGCGGCGACATCGAAGCCGGCCTGGACCGCCGCGCGGATGTCGTCGTTGGCATGGGTCGCCCGGTACACCGGCAGGGCAACCGTGAAGCCGAGCACCGCCGCGCCGCCCAGCGCCAGGACGCCGAGGGCGATCACCGCCATCGCGTTCGTGCCGCCGGCCGCGTCCAGCCGCGCCAGCATCTGCTCCTTCGATCCGCCGCGCGCCCGCACGTCGCGGATGCGGCTCGCGCAGTGATGGAAGTACCAGCGGTTGGCCATCACGCCGGGCAGCAGCGCCAGGCCCAGCCACCACGCGAGGATCACGCCGGGCGCGAAGCGCGGGAACATCGCCAGCAGCGCGATCAGCACGGGCACCGGCGCCACCATGTAGACCAGCGCGCCGATCCACATCTTGCGGTACATCAGCCACGGCAGCGTCGTGAGGAAGGCGGGCCAGTGCCACGCTGCGCTGCCGCCCAGCGACAGGCGCCGGAAGCGCTCGACGTAGCCGTACGTGTTCGAGGGGCCGATGATCGCGGCCCACGCCTCCTCCTGCGTGATCGTCGCGGAGGCGTCGTCCGCGCGGCCGACGGCATGCGCGTTCGGCGGCGCGAACTTGTTGCGCGGGCTGTCGATGGTCATCACGTCCTCCCGAAGGCCGGCGGCGGCTCAGGGCTTGCGGCAGGCCTGTGCCGGGCCGATGGTCGGATCGAAGTCGAGGCCGATGCGGTTCCCGGTCGTCTGGCGGTAGGGCCGGAACGTGCACGAGTGGTTCTCGGGCTCGATCTCGAAGATCATCGTGTAGGCCTGCCCCTCGCGCGGCACGAAGCTGGTGGCCGGGTGGCACGAGTAGGTCATGTTCCCGCCGGCCCACGAGAAGTTCGACTGCAACGTGATGCGCTCGCCGAGCGGCAGGTTCACGTTGCCCTTGTCGTCCGGCTCCAGGCGATAGGGCTGGCCGGCGACGCAGGCCGTCTTGCCGCCGCGCGCCTGGTCGAGCTGCACCGGCGCCGTCTTCGCGCCGGCCGCCGGCTGGTACACGGGCAGCACGTTGCAGCCGCCGAAGGCGGCCAGCGCGGCGCCGGCCAGGAGCATCGAGGCGACGCGCGTCATGTCTTGGCTCCCTGGCCGTCGATCACCGGCTTGAGCCGCGCGATCACCTCGTCGGCGTTGAGCAGGCCGTCCTCCTGCTTGTCGAAGAACAGGATGTAGACCTCGCCCCAGGGCTTGTTGCTCATCTTGCCGACCTGCTTGGATTCGCTGCGGTAGTCGCGGATCGCGTCGGGCAGGTTGCGGTAGATCGCGAACCAGTCGTGCTTCTCGCGATGCGCGATCTCGGCGCAGCGGTAGGTCAGGTAGTCGCGCACCTTGTCCGCGGAGATGAACCCGTTGCCGGCGAAGCCGACCTTGACCAGCTCGCCCGGCCCCTTGTGGTCGTAGTAGCCGCCGGTGTAGCCCAGCAGGCCGCCGGCGTCGTGGTAGCCGGTGGCGCAGCCGCCCAGCCCGAGCAGCATGGCGCCCAGCGCGCACGCAGCGATCCTTCGCTTCATGGTCGTCCTCCCTCGCGACGTGGCGTCGCCCTTGGACCGGGCGGGGGCGTGCTCGATGCGGCGCGCTCGGTGTCCCGTTCGGTCGGAGCGATTCTGCCATCGCGCGCCGCCGGGGGCATGCGTGCGAATCCCGAGTCGCGCGCAAATGAAAAGGGACTGCCGAGGCAGTCCCTTGTCGTGGTGTCGCGCGGTGCGACGGCTCCGGACGCCCGAGCGCCCGGAAGCGGACATCACATGTCCATGCCGCCCATGCCGCCCATGCCACCCATGCCGCCGCCGGGCATCGCGGGAGCGTCGTCCTTCGGCGCTTCCGAGACCATGCACTCGGTGGTGAGCATCAGCGAGGCGACCGACGCGGCGTTCTGCAGCGCGGTGCGGGTGACCTTCGTCGGGTCCAGGATGCCCATCTCGATCATGTCGCCGTACGTGCCGTTGGCAGCGTTGTAGCCGTAGTTGCCCTTGCCGCCGAGAACGGCGTTGACGACCACGCTGGCTTCGTCGCCGGCGTTGTAGACGATCTCGCGCAGCGGCGCTTCGATGGCCTTCAGGACCAGCTTGATGCCGGCGTCCTGGTCGGCGTTGTCGCCCTTGAGCTCGCCAACCGCCTGACGGGCACGCAGCAGGGCCACGCCGCCACCGGCGACGATGCCTTCCTCGACGGCCGCACGCGTGGCGTGCAGGGCGTCTTCGACGCGGGCCTTCTTTTCCTTCATCTCGACTTCGGTGGCGGCACCGACCTTGATCAGCGCCACGCCGCCGGCCAGCTTGGCCACGCGCTCTTGCAGCTTCTCGCGGTCGTAGTCGCTGGTGGCTTCCTCGATCTGGATGCGGATCTGCTTGACGCGCGCTTCGATGTCGCCCGCGGCGCCGTTGCCGTCGATGATGGTGGTGTTTTCCTTGCCCACTTCGACGCGCTTGGCCTGGCCCAGGTCGGCCAGCGTGACCTTCTCGAGCGTCAGGCCGACTTCCTCGGCGATGACCTTGCCGCCCGTCAGGATGGCGATGTCTTCCAGCATGGCCTTGCGGCGGTCGCCGAAACCCGGGGCCTTGACGGCGACGACCTTCAGGATGCCGCGGATCGTGTTGACCACGAGGGTGGCCAGCGCTTCGCCGTCGACTTCTTCAGCGATGATCAGCAGCGGGCGGCCGGCCTTGGCGACCTGTTCCAGCGTCGGCAGCAGGTCGCGGATGTTCGAGATCTTCTTGTCGAACAGCAGGACGAACGGGTTGTCCAGCAGGGCGACCTGCTTTTCCGGGTTGTTGATGAAGTACGGCGACAGGTAGCCGCGGTCGAACTGCATGCCCTCGACGACGTCGAGTTCGTTGGCCAGCGACTTGCCGTCTTCGACGGTGATGACGCCTTCCTTGCCGACCTTGTCCATCGCCTCGGCGATGATCTTGCCGATCGAGTCGTCGGAGTTGGCCGAGATCGTGCCGACCTGGGCGATTTCCTTGGAGGTCGTCGTCGGCTTCGAAGCCTTCTTC
>DATCRO010000960.1:0-2658 GCA_036569025.1 Burkholderiaceae bacterium | reverse complement strand
GGCGTAACCCGCCATTGGTCGCAGGCAGCGAACGACTTCAGGACGCCCGGTTCCAATAGCGCGCATCGCCCCACGTGTGCTTGAGGAAGTCGATCCACAGCCGCACCCGCAGCGCCAGGTGGCGTGCGTGCGGGAACACGGCGTAGATCCCGTTGGGCGGCGCCGCGAACTCGTCCAGCACGCTGACCAGGCGGCCTTCGGCCAGGTCGGCGCCGACTTCCCACGCACTGCGCCACGCCACGCCCAGGCCGGCGACGCACCAGTCATGCAGCACCTGGCCGTCGGTGCAGTCCAGGCGGCCGTTCAGGCGCAGGTGCGTCAGTGCGCCGGCCACGGTGAAGGCCCAGCCGCGGGTCTGGCTGGCCTCGGAGCTGAGCGTCAGGCAGGCGTGGCGGGCGAGGTCGGCGGGCACGCGCGGCGTGCCGGCGCGCTTGAGGTAACCGGGCGCGGCGACGCACAGGCGACGGTTGTCGGCCAGGCGCACGCTGACCAGGCTGGAGTCCTGCAGGTCGCCCACGCGCACCGCGCAGTCGACGCCTTCGTTGACGATGTCGACCACGCGGTCCGACAGGTTCAGCGACAGGCTCACGTCCGGGTGTTCGGCCAGGAACTGCGGCACCAGCGGCGCCACGTGGCGGCGGCCGAAGCCGGCCGGCGCGGTGATGCGCAGGTGGCCGCTCGCCTTGACGCCGCCGGCCGAGACGCTGGCCTCGGCGCTGGCGAAGTCCTGCAGCAGCCGCTGGCAGTCCTCCAGGAACGCGCTGCCTTCGTGCGTCAGGGACACGCGCCGCGTCGTGCGCGCCAGCAGCTTGACGCCCAGCCGCGCCTCCAGGCCATCGAGCCGGCGGCTGATGACGGCGGGCGCCACGCCCTCGGCCTGGGCGGCCGCGGTCAGACTGCCGCGCTGGGCGACCGCCACGAAGGTCTCCATCTGCTTGAGCTTGTCCACGGCAGTTTTACGAAAAAGTCATCAATCAATCGCAAATTATGGTGGGAATCGCCATTCGAGGATGAAATAGATTTCGGGAATGGCCTCCAACCCCGCATCGCCCCATCGTCCGACCGCCCCGAAGGCGGTGCTGTTCGACGTCTACGGGACGCTGCTGGATGTCTACAGCGTGGCGCTGCGCGCCGAGCAGATGTTTCCCGGCGCGGGCGAGCGCCTGGCGCGCGCGTGGCGCGACCGCCAGATCGAGTACTCGCGCCTGGTGTCGATGAGCGGCCGCTACCGGCCGTTCTGGCAGCTGACGCGCGACGCCCTTCAGGTGTCGGCCGCCGCCCTGCGACTGCCGCTGGACGATGCCGGCGCCGACAGCCTGATGAACGAATACCGGCACCTGTCCGCGTTCCCCGAGAACCGCGGCGTGCTGCAGGCGCTGGCCGACCGCGGCATCCGCGCGGGCATCCTGTCCAACGGCGACCCCGAGATGCTGGCCGTGGCCATCCGCAGCGCCGGCCTCACGGAGCTGATCGACCCGATCCTGAGCGTGCATGCCACGCAGCGCTACAAGACCGACCCCGCCGCCTACGCGATCGGCCCGGCGGCGCTGGGCCTGCCGGCGTCGGACATCCTGTTCGTCTCGTCCAACTGCTGGGACGCGATCGGCGCGACCTGGCATGGCTTCACCACCCTGTGGGTCAACCGCGCCGACGCGCCGATGGAGCGGCTCGGCATCGAACCCACGCGCGTCGGGCGCTCGTTGCGCGACGTCCTCGAATTCTTCTGAGTGCGGCCGGTGGCGGGTCAACAGCCCGCCGGTCGACCCGGGCCCACCCAGGCTCACGCACTCGCCCCTGACTAGCCACCCATCTTCGATTCCAACCTTCAGGAGCTTTCCATGAGCCTCAAGCTGCCCCAGGGCATGACCATCTCCGGCGCGATCCAGCCCGGCTTCGAGACCATCCTCACGCCGGAGGCGCTGGCCTTCGTCGCCGACCTGCACCGCACGTTCGAGGGTCGCCGCAAGGAGCTGCTGGCCGCGCGCGTCGAGCGCACCGCGCGCCTGGACGCGGGCGAGCGCCCCGATTTCCTGCCGTCGACGGCGCACATCCGCAACGGCGACTGGAAGGTCGCGCCGCTGCCGCCCGCGCTCGCCTGCCGCCGCGTGGAGATCACCGGCCCGGTCGAGGCCAAGATGGTCATCAACGCGTTCAACTCGGGCGCCGACAGCTACATGACCGACTTCGAGGACAGCAACGCCCCGAAGTGGGAGAACCAGATCCAGGGCCAGATCAACCTGGGCCAGGCGATCCGCCGCACGCTCAAGCTGGAGCAGAACGGCAAGAGCTACAAGCTCAACGACCGCATCGCCACGCTGCAGGTGCGTCCGCGCGGCTGGCACCTCGACGAGAAGCACGTGCTGGTCGACGGCCAGCGCGTCTCGGGCGGCATCTTCGACTTCGGCCTGTTCCTGTTCCACAACGCCAGGGAGCAGATCGCGCGCGGCGCCGGCCCGTTCTTCTACCTGCCCAAGATGGAGAGCCACCTCGAGGCGCGCCTGTGGAACGACATCTTCGTGCGCGCCCAGGACAAGCTGGGCCTGCCGCAGGGCACGATCAAGGCCACCGTGCTGATCGAGACCATCCTCGCCGCGTTCGAGATGGACGAGATCCTGTACGAGCTGCGCGAACACAGCGCGGGCCTGAACGCCGGCCGCT
>DATCRO010000959.1:0-9475 GCA_036569025.1 Burkholderiaceae bacterium | reverse complement strand
GTCGTGCGCAGGGCGACGGGCGTCCCTGCCGAGAACATTCGAAGGAGCATGGCCTGATTGTCCCCCGCCGCGCCTACGGGGGAGCTGCCGCGTCGGAAATGCCATTGTGCGCGACCGGTCGCCTGGCCGCGGCGGGTTAAGCTGCACGCGCGACACGACCAGGGAGGAGAACAGGCATGTCGACAGACGTCGCCGCACGCTTGGCGGGACTCTCGCGCAAGGAATGGACGCTCATCGCGCTCGGCCTGGCCACGTGGGTGGCGATCATCACGGGCGGCGTGTGGTTCGTCCACCAGATGACGCGCAGCACCGCCGCCTGCGGCACGCAGCTCGAGGCCCGCAGCCTGAAGCCGGCGACCACGCCCGGCGCGGGGCCGCGCAACGCGCTGCAGTTGCTGAGCGGAACCGGCAAGTGCCCGCGATGATCGCGCCCGGCACCACGGCCTTCTACGACGCCTGGGCCGCCGACGGCGCCGAGGCCGAGCGCAGCGCGGTCTCGCGCCTGTTCGCAGCCTCGTTCGCGCCCGGTGCGCGCGTGCTGGACGTGGGCTGCGGCAAGGGCCGCGACGTCGTCGCCTTGCTGGACATGGGGTTCGATGCGTGGGGCATCGAGCCGAACGACGCGATGCGCGCCCGCGCGCTGGCGCGCGACCCGCGCCTGGCCGGCCGCATCGCTCCCGCCACCCTGCCCGGCCTGGGGCAGCCGTTCGGCGGCGGCTTCGACGGCGTCGTCTGCTGCGCGGTGCTGATGCACCTGTCGCCCGACGACCTGCCGGCAACGCTGGCGGCGCTGGTGTCCGTATTGCGCCCGCAGGGCCGCCTGCTCCTGGCCTTGCCCGAGATGCGCGCAGACCTGCTGGTCGACGGCCGCGATCCCGATGGCCGGCAGTTCGCCAACCACGCGCCCGAGCGCGTCGAGGCGTTGCTCGCCCGGTTGGGACTGGCGTTGGTGCGCTGCGAGGAGATCGCCACGTCGTCGACCGACACGCGGTGGCGGGTGCTCTTGTTCGGGCGAGGCTGAGGCGGGCCGGAACGCCGGCGAGAGGGCAGCTCGGGCCGTCAATCCCACCGCACCCGCAGCGACAGCAACGCCAGCGCGAACGCCGCGGCCGCGACCACGGACAGCCCCCAGGACAGGTTGGTGGCCTGCGAGACCGCGCCGATCAGCGGCGGCGCGACGAGAAAGCCGAGCGAGCCCAGCGTCATCACCGCCGCCAGCGCGACACCGCCCTCGCGCGCGCCCGCCGCGTACACGCACGGCGACACCGTGGCCACGCCGATGCCGAACAGGCCGAAGGCGACAAGCGCCGGAACGACCCCGCCGATCAGCAGCGCCGCCGCCAGGCTGCACGACGCCAGGAGCGACCCGGCGAACAGCAGCTTGCGCGCGCCCCAGCGCACGCGGGCCCGGTCGCCGAACCAGCGCGCGGCCAGCATCGCGCCCTGCAGGCTGGCGATGCCGTAGGGCGCGACCTGTTCCGTGGCACCGGCGCGCTCGCGCAGGTACAGCGTCGACCAGTCCACCATCGAGCCCTCGGCGATCATCCCCAGGAAGGCCATCGCCCCGATCAGCAGCGCCGCGCCGCGCGGCAGCGCGAACGAACGCGTGCCGCCCTCGATCGGCCTGGCGTCCGCGACGAGACCCGCGCGCGGCAGCAGGACCGCGGCCAGCACCACGCCGGCGGCGATGACGAAGTGAAGCGGCAACGAGGTGGCGACGTTGGTGATGGCCGCCGCGAAGAACGCGCCGCACATCGTGCCCAGGCTGAAGACCGCGTGCAGCCGCGACATCACCGCCTCGCCGGTCGCCCGCTCCACTTCGACGCCCTGCGCGTTCATCGCCACGTCCAGCGTGCTGGCCACGACGCCGTAGATGCACATGACGACGCAGGCCGCGATCCAGCTGGGCGCGATGCCCAGGGCCGCGAGGCCGACCGCCAGCAGCGCCCCCGACACCAGGCTGGCGCCACGCGAGCCCAGCTTGTGCAGCGCGCCGGCCGTCACCGGGAACGAGAACAGCGCGCCGAACGCCGCGCACAGCATCATCACGCTGACCTGCGAGGTGCTCATGCCGAGGTTGGCCTTGAGCGCCGGCAGCCGCGAGGTCCAGGTGCCGTAGCTGAAGCCCAGCGCGCCGAACAGCGACGCGACGGCCAGTTGGCTGCGGCGGATGCCGGCCCGGTCGGGCACGGACGGGGCGATGGAGGAAGACGACGTCATGTTCGATGAGGATGGCCGGGCGTTCGATGCCACGGCGGATCGCGGGTCTGGTGTCCACTCACGACGGCCTCGAGCCCGTGCCGATTGTGCGGGTAGATGGCGCCCCGCCCGACCCGCCGCGCACCGGATATCGTTCGGTGCGCCAGCGGCACATGCCGCCTGGCCGCAGGATTCACGCCGGCGGCGCCTGCCCGGTGACGCGCGCGAGCGTGATCGCACTCTCCGGGCACGCCGTGACGCACTTGCCGCAGCCATGGCAGCGGTCGGCCTTCACGGCCTCGGCCTGCAGGCCGCCGTGCAGCCACCACTTGACCGCGCCCAGCAGGTCCAGCCCGGGCAACTCGGCGCGCTCGCGCCGGCGCACGACGAAGACGTCGTACGGGCACTCGGCGGCGCAGGCGGACTTGCCTTCGCAGCGGTTGGGGTCGATGACGGGCGCGAAGCGGCCTGCCGGGTGCTTGCAGTCCGGATCCGGAACGGGACGGCCGTCCGACGTCATCCGGACGCCGCCTGCGCCGTCACGCCGAACCACGAGAGGCAGCGCCGCGAGAAGCCGTAAGCCCAGCCCGGGAGCACCGCCAGGCCCATGCCGGCAACCGTCGCGACGATCACCGCGACGTCCGCTGTCGCCAACCCGGATTCGCCGGCGTCTCCCGCCATCGCGTCGAGCCACTCCATGCACGTCGAGCCTTGCTTCAGGACGATGCTCGCCGGCAGCGCGAGGCCGCACCAGCGGCCGTAGGCCCGGCGTTGCTGGCTCCCGGCCAGCGCGAACCCCGCGCACACGATGACGCCCGTCGCCATCGCGGACGCCGCCAGGAAGCGGGCATCGGCCCGGCCGAATCGGACGATCGGCACCAGGACGTCCAACGTCAGCGCACAGGCGCCCGCCGCCAGGAGCGCCATCGCTTGCACGAGCCACACCCACACCGGCTTGCGCATGTCGGCACCAAAGGACATGTCCGCGACGACGGCTCGAGGAGGCGAAAAGGGATTGGGCAGCATCGGGAACGGACGAGCAGCAGGCGCGCCACGGAAGAGACGTGCGAGGGGAGAATCGTTCGACAAGCATAGCCTCCCGCCCACGCGGCTCCGGACAGCCCGGCGCGCACGCCACTGGGGCCCCTTCACTCGAACACGTCGTCCTCCGGCGCCTCCTCTTCCGGCATGTATGCCCGGTAGTACGCCCGCAGCCCCGCATTCATTTCCTCGCCGAAGCGCCGGGCCACCGACGGCGGATTCAGCGACCTGGCATGGCGGTAGCGTTCCTCGTTGGACTGGTCGCCTTCCCAGATGCACAGCACCAGGCGTTCGCGGTCGTCGCCGCTGCCGAAGAGCCCCTCGGCATCGAGTTCGCGCAGGGCCTGCGCCGCGACGCGGAAGACCTCCTGCACGTCGGGGTCGCGCTCGTCGTCGGCATCCAGGTCATCGTCGTCCCCGTCGTCGTCGTCGTCGTCGTCGCCGTCATCGTCCTCGTCCCAGCGGCCTTCGAAGTCGAGCTCCTGCACCATGGCGTCCGAACGGGAGAGCAGTTCCAGGCCCTCGGCGTGCAGCGGCGAGTCGGCCGGGCTCCAGCGCAGGGATTCGCGCAGCAGCGCCGGATCGCGGCCCTCTCCGAACTCGCCGGCGCGGTACTTGGCCGCGACGGCGTCCAGGCCGGCCTCGCTGAAGGCGGTGGCCGTCAGGTAGCTGGCCGAATCGGTGGTGTACACGCCGAAGCCGTACAGCCGTTCGTGGCCCGGCAGGGCACGGAACGCATGCCAGGCGGCGCGCAGTTCGTCGCGCAGCGTGGCCAGGAGCAAAGGGGAATCGAGCGTGGGCATGGGCGAGGCAACGAAGGACATCGAACCTGCAGCATAGGCCCCCTGGCGAAACATGCCCGGCGCCATTTGACGGGTTTCCGGCCCGTTTGCCACGCCGGAGCGCGCCGCCCACGACCTGCTCCAGACGCCGTCGCTGGCGGCCATCCCGGTCGGAGACCTGCGCGGGCACGCCCAGCCCGAGGAACCGGCGCCACAAAAACAAAACGCACGCCGGGTGGCGTGCGTTCGTGAAGCGTGTGGCGGAGCCCGACCAGCACTCCGCCGTCAGCCATCAAGCTGCGGGAGCGTCGGCTTCCTTGCAGTTGGGCGCGCAGACCGACTGGGCGCGGCCCAGCAGCTTGCGGGTCTTGAGCTGGGCACGAGGACGATGCTTGCCGCACAGGAAGCACGACATCGTGGCGGCGCCGAAAGCGCCGGTGGCTGCGAACGGGGAACCCGCGGCCTTGGAGCGATAGCGCAGGCCATCGGCGCCGAGGGTGGTCTTGACTTCTTGCTTCGACATCGAGTGATGATCCTTCCGGGATAGGAACAGGGCGCGTACGCTTGGCCGGAGAGCCGCACGTCCTTCCTCGCGCCATCCGACATTCTAACAGATTGACTGTATATACCCTCAGCCAGCTGACGCAGGGACATTCCGGTCGTGCAAGGCCCGTGCCAGAACTCGACCATGGGGCTTGGCGGTGCCGGCGAGGCCCCTGCCTTCACAAGGCGGCGGCCGGAACCTCGCGCTTGGCGACCAGGGTGAGGATGTCGTAGCTCGCCACGACCTCGCCGTCCTGGTTGGTGACCTCGACGTCCCACGCCACCACGCCCTGCCCGCGCCCGTCCGCGCCGACCTTGTTGCGGTCGATCTTGCGCTTGCAGGTCAGGCGCGCGCGGATCGTGTCGCCGATGCCCACCGGCTTGACGAAGCGCAGCGTGTCCAGGCCGTAGTTCGCGAGCACCGGGCCTTCGGCCGGCGACACGAACAGCCCCGCCGCCGCGGACAGCACGAAGTAGCCGTGCGCGATGCGCTTGCCGAACGGCGACGCCTTTGCGGCAATTTCGTCGAAGTGCATGTAGAAGAAATCGCCCGAGATACCGCCGAAGGCGACGATGTCGGCATCGGTCACGGTGCGGCGATGCGTCAGCAGCGAGTCGCCCACGGTCAGGTCCTCGAACGCGTGGCGGAACGGATGGACGCCCGACTCGTGCACCGCCGCGCCCTTGACGTGCTCGCCGGTCACCGCGGCCAGCATCGTCGGCGAGCCCTGCACCGCGGCACGCTGCAGGTAGTGCTTGACGGCACGGATGCCACCCAGTTCCTCGCCGCCGCCGGCGCGGCCCGGGCCGCCGTGCTTGAGCGCGGGCAGCGGCGAGCCGTGGCCGGTGGACTCGCCCGCGGCCTCGCGATCGAGCACCAGGAGCCGGCCGTGCAGCGCCGCGAGGCGGCTCACGGCGTGGGCGGCGCGGTGCGGGTCGCGCGTGACCAGCGTGCCCACCAGGCTGCCGCGGCCGCGCTCGGCCAGCGCCAGCGCCTCGTCGAACTCGTCGTAGGGCATCAGCGTGCTGACGGGGCCGAAGGCCTCGACGTCGTGCGCGGCCGATTGCATGTCCGGGCGCTCGCACAGCAGCAGCGTCGGCGAGAAGAACGCGCCCTGATCGGTGCCGCTGCCCCTGGGCGCGAAGCCCGCCTCGCCGCCGAACAGGACGGCATTGCCGCGCGCCAGCTGCGCCACGCGTTCGGCGACGTCGCGCTGCTGGTCGCGCGAGGCGAGCGCGCCCATCGTCACGCCCTCCAGCGAAGGATCGCCGACGACGACCTTGGCGAGCCGCGCCTTCAGCCGCTCGGTGACGGCCTGCAGGTGGCGGCGCGGCACGATCGCGCGCCGGATCGCCGTGCACTTCTGGCCGGCCTTGACGGTCATCTCGCGCGCCACCTCCTTGACGAAGAGGTCGAACTCGACGTCGTCGGGGGTGACGTCGTCGGCCAGCACCGCGCAGTTCAGCGAGTCGGCCTCGGCGTTGAACGGCACGCTGCTCGCGATCAGGTTCGGACGCACGCGCAGCTTCGCGGCGGTGTCGGCCGAGCCCGTGAAGGTGACGATGTCGCGGCCGTCGACGCGATCGAGCAGGTCGCCCGTCGACCCCACCACCAGCTGCAGCGCGCCTTCGGGCAGCAGGCCCGATTCGACGGCCAGGCGCACCATCGCCTCGGTGAGGTAGCTGGTGGAGGTGGCGGGCTTGACGATGCTGGGCATGCCCGCGAGGAAGGTCGGCGCGAACTTCTCCAGCGCGCCCCAGACCGGGAAATTGAACGCGTTGATGTGCACCGCGACGCCGCGCCGCGGTACCAGCACGTGCGTGCCGGCGAACTGGCCCTTCTTGCCCAGCGGCATCGCCGGGCCTTCGTGGATCAGGTTGCCCGACGGCAGCTCGTTGCTGCCCATGCTCGCGTACGCGAACAGCGTGCCGGCGCCGCCCTCGATGTCGATCCAGCTGTCGGCGCGCGTGGCGCCGGTGTGCGCGGAGATCGCATACAGGTCTTCCTTGCGCTCCATCAGGAACTTGGCCAGCGCCTTCAGTCGCGCGGCGCGTTGCTGGAAGTCCAGCGCCAGCAGCGCGGGCACGCCCACGCGGCGCGCGTGGGCCACGGCCTCGCCGAAGTCGATCTCGTCGGCGTGCGCATGCGCGACGACGCGCCCGTCGACGGCGCTCGCGAGCGCCGCGCCCGCGCGCGTGCCGACGAAGCGGCCGCCGATGTAGCTCTGCAGCTGCTTCATGTGGGCTCCCCTGGCGCTGTGCGCCTCCCCTCCGAGAGGGGGCTCTCGTCCTTCGGACGGCCGTGCGGACTCGACTGGCTCATGATGAAAGTCCTGAGTTGGAAATGCTTCTGGAGGAACGACGGGCCGGCGCCTGGCCGGCCCGCGAGCCGCTCACGGCTGCACCTTCCAGGTGCCGTTCTCGATCTTGACCATCACGCGAGCGCGCTGGTCCAGGCCCAGGTGGTCGGTCGGGCTCATGTTGAAGATGCCGTGCGCGCCGGCCACGTCCTAGGTGCTTTCCAGCGCGTCGCGCAGCGCGGCGCGGAATTCGGGCGTGCCGGGCTGCGCCTTCTTGAGCGCGACGGGCACGGCGGCGGCCATCAGCTTGCCGGCGTCCCAGGCGTGGCCGCCGAAGGTCGACACGCTGTCCTTGCCGTACATCGCCTCGTACTTCGTGACGTACTCGATGGCGGAGTTGCGCACCGGGTTGGAGGCGGGCAGTTGCCTGGCGACCAGCACCGGGCCCGCGGGCAGGTAGGTGCCCTCGACGTTCTTGCCGCCCACGCGCAGGAAGTCGGCGTTGGCCACGCCGTGCGTCTGGTAGATCAGCCCCGTGTAGCCGCGCTCCTTGAGCGTGATCTGCGGCAGCGCGGCCGGCGTGCCGGAACCGCCGATCAGGATCGCGTCGGGCCTGGCGGCCTGCAGCTTGAGCACCTGCGCGGTGACCGACGAGTCGTTGCGCGCGAAGCGCTCGTTGGCGACGACCGTGATGCCCTTGAGCGCCGCGGCCTTGGAGAACTCGTTGTACCAGCCCTCGCCGTACGCGTCGGCAAAACCGATGTAGCCCACCGTCTTGACGCCGTGGTCCTTCATGTGCGACGCGATGGCCAGCGACATCTGGATGTCGTTCTGCGGCGTCTTGAACACCCAGCGGCGCTTGGCGTCCACCGGGTCGACGATCTTGGCGGAGGCCGCCATCGAGATCATCGGCACCTGCGCCTCGGCCACGACGTCGATCATCGCCAGCGAGTTGGGCGTGACGGTCGATCCGAGGATGACGTCGACCTTGTCCTCGGTGATCAGCTTGCGCGTGTTGCTCACCGCCTTGGTGGTGTCCGAGCCGTCGTCCAGCACGATGTAGTGCACCTTCTGGCCGGCGATCTCCTGGGGCATCAGCGCGATGGTGTTCTTCTCGGGGATGCCCAGGGACGCGGCCGGGCCGGTGGCCGACACCGTGACGCCGACGTTGATGTCGGCCAGCGCGGCCCCGGCGGCCAGCGCCAGCACGGCGGCCAGCAGGGCCTGGAACGGGAAGCGGTTCTTGTTCATCTCGGTCATCTCCATCAATCAGCTGTCGTCGGTGAGAGGGAAGGAACGGCGGCATCCCGGCGCGCCGCGCCGCGGGGCTTGCGCACCGCGGCCAGCCCGCCGAAGAACAGGTCGGCCACGAGCGGCGCCATCTGCTCGTGGGTGAGGCTGCCGTCGGGGCGCAGCCACGTGAACATCCAGTTGATCATGCCGAACAGCAGCATCGCCAGCGGCCGGTCGAGCTCGTTGCGCGCGAGATTCGGGCGCACGGCGGCGATCGCGTCGGCGAAGGCCGCCACCACGCGGCGCTGCGGCTCCTGCACGCGGGCGCGCTCCTCGGGCTCGAGGAAGCGCACGTCCTCGGTCAGCACGCGGTGTTCGTTCTGCGCGTCGGCGTACTCGCGCACGAAGCGCAGGATCAGCGCGCGCAGCCGCGTGTCGGCGTCGGCGCCGCGCGTCTCCTCCAGCACCTCGGTGACGAACTGCTCCAGCCGCGCGACGTGGCCGGCCGTGATCTGGAACAGGAGCTCGCGCTTGTCGCGGTAATAGTGGTACAGGCCGGCCTTGGACACGCCGCAGGCCGCCGCGATGTCGTTCATCGACGCCGCGGTGTAGCCCTGCTCGGCGAACAGCTTGGCCGCCTGCGCGAGGATGGTGTCGCGCTGGTCGTCGTAGGTGGCGGAGCGGGTGCGGGCCATCGGTCGATTGTCAGCGACGTTCAGCGGTGGTCGAACGAGATCTTGACTTCGGCCGTCGTCGGGTGCGCCTGGCAGGTGAGGATGAAGCCGGCGTCCAGGTCGCGCTTCTCGAGCGCATAGTTGCGCGTCATGCGCACCTCGCCCGAAACGAGGTGGGCGCGGCAGGTGCCGCACACGCCCGACTTGCACGAGTACGGCACGTCCAGGCCGGCGTGGGCGCAGGCGTCCAGCAGGTTGTTGTCGGCCTCGTGGAACTCGATCTGGTGCGTGACGCCGTCGCGCACGACGGTGAGCTGCGCGTCGGGCGCGTCGCCGGGCGCGGGTGCCGGCACCGGCGCGGGCTGCGCGCCGAAGCCCGAGTCGGCCGGAATCGGCACGCCGAAGCGCTCGATGTGGATGCGGTCGGCCGCGACCCCCGCGGCCAGCAGCGCGGCCTCGGCCTCGTCGTTCATCATGAACGGGCCGCAGACGAACGCATGGTCGATGTGGTCCGCCTTGATGAGCCCCTGCAGGAATTCGGCCAGCTTGGCGCGGTCGAGGATGCCCTGGTTCAGCGGCGAATCCACGCGCTCCTCGGGCTCGAGGAAGCGCACGTCCTCGGTCAGCACGCGGTGTTCGTTCTGCGCGTCGGCGTACTCGCGCACGAAGCGCAGGATCAGCGCGCGCAGCCGCGTGTCGGCGT
>DATCRO010000958.1:0-2411 GCA_036569025.1 Burkholderiaceae bacterium | reverse complement strand
CTGCTGGGACTGTTCTGCGCCCGTCCTGCCACGGCGCCTTCCGCGATGGCGATGATCTTCGGCGTCGCGGGCACGCTCGCGATGCACGACACCTCGGCCACCGTCGAACTGCCCGCCTTCGTCAATTCGCTGCTCGCCCAGGTGCTGGGCATCTACGCCGCCGCGCTGGTGACGCGCCTGGTGCGCACCGTCGGCGCCGACTGGACGGCGCAGCGCATCCGCCGCGCGACGTGGAGCGAGCTCGGCGCGATGGCCGACGCGCCGCGCGGCGCGCCGCCGGACGACGCGTACGCGGTGCGCATGGTCGACCGCATCGCGCTGCTCGCGCCGCGCGTGGCGCAGGCCGACCCGGCGGTGCGCAACGACACCGTCGAGGGCGCGCTGCGCGACCTGCGCTCGGGCCTGGACATCGTGGCGCTGCAGCGCGCGCGTCCGCGCCTGCCCTCGATGGGCATCGGCGCCGTGCTGGGCGGCGTCGCCCGCCTGTTCCGCCTGCGTGGCGCGGGACGCGACGGCGCGCCGCCGGCGTCGCTGCTGGCCGACTTCGACGGCGCTCTCGCGCGCGCGCTGGCCGGCGACGGCCGCGACACCCGCGCGGCCGTCACCGCGCTCGTCGGCCTGCGCCGCGCGCTGTTCCCTGCCGCTCCCGCGGCACTCGTCACACCGTCCACCGGAGTCCTCGCATGATCGGCGAAGCCGCCTTCCATGGCCTGTACGTGCCCTGGCTGATGCTGCTGTGCGGCCTCACGCTGGCCGTGCAATGGCTCGTCCACCGCCTGCTCGGCGCCATCGGCTTCTACCGCTGGGTGTGGCACCCGGCGCTGTTCGACGCTGCGCTGTACCTCCTGCTGCTGTACGTCGTCAGCAGCGCCGCCTCCCTGTTGCAAACGCATTGAGTCCCGCCATGACTTCCGATCTTCTCGCCCCCGGCCGCTGGCCGATGCGCCTCGCGCGCCTGCTCGTGACGCTCGCCGTGGTGCTCGCCGCCGCGTGGGCCGCGTCGCGCCTGTGGGATCACTACGAGCTCGAGCCGTGGACGCGCGACGGCCGCGTGCGCGCCAACGTCGTCCAGATCGCGCCGGACGTCTCGGGCCTGGTCACCGCGGTGCCGGTGCAGGACAACCAGCGCGTGGCCGCCGGCGCGCTGCTGTTCGAGGTCGACCGCGCGCGCTACGAGCTCGCGCTGCGCCAGGCCCAGGCGTCGCTCACCGCCGCGAAGGTGACGCTGGCCCAGGCGCGGCGCGAGAACGCGCGCAACGTCGACCTGGGCAACCTGATCTCGCAGGAACTGCGCGAGCAGACCGCCACGCGCGTCGAGGCCGCGCAGGCCGGCGTGGCGCAGGCCGGCGTGGCGCTCGATGCGGCGCGGTTGAACCTCGAGCGCGCGCAGGTGCGGGCGCCGGCCGACGGCCTCGTCACCAACCTGGACATGCGCAGCGGCAGCTACGCGCAGGCGGGCCGCGCCGCACTGGCGCTGGTGGATGCGCGCTCGTTCTACGTCGAGGGGTATTTCGAGGAGACCAAGCTGCCGCGCATCCACGTGGGCGACCGCGTGCGCGTCACGCCCATGGGCGGCGCGCGCCTGGACGGCACCGTGGAGAGCATCGCCGCCGGCATCGCCGACCGCGATCGCTCCACCGGCAGCAACCTGCTGCCCAGCGTGAACCCGACGTTCAACTGGGTGCGGCTCGCGCAGCGCATCCCGGTGCGCATCAGGCTCGATGCGCTGCAGCCCGGCACGCGTCTCGTCGCGGGCGAGACGGTGACGGTGCAGATCGTCGCCGACACGTCCGCGACGCTGGCGCAGCGTCCGCCGGTGGCAGCGTCGGCCACCCGGAGCTGATCATGCGACGCATCGCCTTCGCGGCGTTCGCGGCCGCCGCCTCGCTCGCCGGCTGCGCCCTGCATCCGGTCGGTCCCGACTACAAGCTGCCCGACACCGCGATCGTCGACCGGCCCGGCGCCGCTGCGCCGTTCGCCCACGCCGGCGCGTCCGCCGCCTCGGGCGCCGCCCCGTTCGCCGACTTGCCGCTGCCGCCGCATTGGTGGCGGCTGTACCAGGATCCGAAGCTGGACGCGCTGGTCCAGAAGGCGCTCGCGCACAACACCGACCTGCGCGTCGCGCTGGCCACGCTGCAGAAGGCCGAGGCGGCCGACCGCGCCGTCGCGGGCGCGGGCCGGCCGACGATCTCGGCCGAGGGCGGCCCCGCCTTCGGCCACGCATCGGGCCTGACGTACCTCGCCCCGAACTACGTGCCGCCCAGCGGCTGGGAATATGGTGCGAGCGCCGCGCTGTCGTACCAGCTGGACCTGTTCGGCAAGCTGCAGCGCGCGATCGAGGCCTCGGCCGCCGACACCCAGGCCGCGCAGGCCGCCCTCGACCTCGCGCGCGTCAACGTGGCGGCCGGCAC
>DATCRO010000957.1:0-12021 GCA_036569025.1 Burkholderiaceae bacterium | reverse complement strand
GCACCACACCGGCGAGACCATCACCACCACCTCGAAGCCGGAGGGATTGGCGCCCTTGTAGCGGATCTCCGGTTCGCGGCGCAGCAACGCATCGCGGGCGCAGCGCCCATAGCTCTGAGGGCCCTGCAGGTAGACGACTTCGCCCAGCGACCAGCCACGCTTGTGGCTCAGCGCCTCGGCGACCATCCGGCAATGGCCCGAGCGGGAATGGAAGACGACCAGGACGTCGGCCATGGAGCACTCCTTCGACATGTGGTGCATCAGTGTCGTAGCCGGCCGCAAGCGCCGATTGCGCCTCATCAATGCGTGGACGTTCCGACTTTCGAGGTCGCGTCGGGGCATGCGCCGAATCAATGCGCGACGACTGCGGCGTTACCACAATGGGGCGTTGCGTCTTCGGGAGACATCATGACGACCCGCCGATCCGTCGCCTTCGTCGCATCGCTTGCAGCGCTGCTGGGCGCCTGCGCCGTCCGGCTCGACAACCAGAGGCCGGCCGAGCAACTGGCGCGCGAATCGGCGCCGCCAGGGTCCGCTTACGACGGCTGGAGGCTTTACAACCAGCGCTGTGCCGGCTGCCATGGCAAGGATGCGGCAGGCGCCGCCCCGATGCCCGACTTGCTGGATCGCGTCTCCCAGATGGGCCCGCGCCGTTTCGCCAACGTCGTGCTCACGCGCTACGACTGGAGCGAGACGGTGGCCGAAGACGAGGGCACGGCGCCCATCCCGCGCCTGTACCTGCGCAAGACGCCGCTGGGCGGCTCGCAGGTGCTGGAGATGCCGGCGTGGGCCAACGACCCCGCCGTCGTGGGCCATGTCGGTGACCTCTACGCCTACCTCGCCGGCCGGGCCGACGGACGGCTGGCAACCGGCAGCCCGCCGCGGTGACTGCGCGCGTCGTCGCAGCTTCAGCGAGTCCAGCGGACGCGCGGACAGCCTCGTGTCTGCATGTCGAGGTCGAGGGTGCCCTTGAACGCGTCATGCAAGGCCAGGCCGATGGCTCGCGCCAGGTGCGGGCTGGTCGTGGTGATGCGGACCTGCCGGTCATCCTCGTCGATCTCCATGAGGCGCTGCAGGACGTAGCGCTTGCGCGTGTGCTCGACCACGTGCCGCACGCGCGCGAGGACCTCGTCCCGGTGTGCGGCCAGGAAGTCACCGGTCAGGTGCAATTCGCCGGCCGGCAGGTTGTCCCGGATCCGGCAGCAGGCCGGGCAACGCAGCGGCCGCGCGCCAGGCGAGCACCTGCGCCATCGCCATTGGCCGGCTTCCTGCACGGCACCGCAATCGGGACAGGCGGCCGGTTCCGCCGTCTTGCGGCGGGCGCGGCAGGGATCCTTCGCGTCAGGTTGATCGAAGCCGGTGTGGTGCGGCCCGCGCCGCCGCACCGACCGCGGGTCGGATTCGGACATCTTGCTTCCTCGGGACGCCTGCTGCGGCTTGGCGCCGACGGTGCGGTTGCACCGCGTCGATCCCGACAGCGACGAGACGATTGCAACCGACCGACGCCGGCACCCGGTTGCGCGGGCTCAATTCCGTCCGCTTTTCCGCGCAAGGCCGGTGAGATCGCGCCGCCGCGTCGTCCCAGGGCATCCCGGCTGACGTGCTCTGGCCCGAGCTGATCGCGCTGGCGCTGCTCGGGACGGTGCTGCCGACCGCCTCCGTGCTGCGCTTTCCCAAGTCGCTCGATTGAGTCGCCGCCACCGGCGGCTTGCGCGGGCGCAAGGGACGGCGGCCCGGGACCGACATCATGGTTCGACCGTGCGCGACCCGATCGTCGTGCCGCGCGGATCGGCATCGGAGCGCAGTCATGTATTCGAAGATCCTCGTCCCCGTCGACGGCAGCGAGCCGTCGCAGTGCGGCCTTCGGGAGGCCATCGGCATCGCCAGGGAACACAAGTCCACGCTGCTGCTGCTTCACGTGATCGTGCAGATGCCGCTGACCCTCGGCTATCCGGGCGTCGCGGACTACGGCCAGGTCTGGGACATGCTCGATCGGGCCGGACGCGAGATCGTCGAACGGGCGGCCAAGGAGGCCGCGGCGGCGGGCGTGGCCTACGTCACGCGGGTCGTCGACGGCGGTGCCGGGGCGGTCTGCGACGTCGTGGTCGACCAGGCCGATTCGGAGCATTGCGAGCTGATCGTCATGGGCACGCACGGGCGGCGCGGCATGAAGCGCCTGGCGCTGGGCAGCGACGCCGAGCTGATCGTGCGGCATTCGCCCGTGCCGGTGCTGCTCGTGAAGGCGCCACCCGCGGCGAACGTCCCGAAAGCCGGGGCCAGGGCGACCGCCTGAGGTTCCCGATGCGCAACGAAGCGGCCTCGTCGAGATCGACGCCGACGCCCGGCATTCGTGCGTTCCCGAACGCGTCGTGCACAGGCCGTGCCGGCGAGGGATCTCGGCCCGGCGTGCGAGGCGACGTCCCGCCCTTGATCTTGCGCAACTTGCCCGGACCGCGACGGCCGCCGAATCGAGCGTACTCCCGAGGATCGTGATGGCGGCCATCAGCCTGCGCAGGTTGTCCAAGCGTTTCGGAACCACGTCCGTGCTGAAGGACGTGGATCTGGACATCGCCGACGGCGAGTTCATCGCCATGGTCGGCCCGTCGGGCTGCGGCAAGTCCACGCTGCTGAACTGCATCGCGGGGCTGGAGGCGCCCACCGACGGCGAGGTCTGGATCGGCGGCCGCGACGTCACCTGGCTGGCTCCGAAGGACCGCGACATCGCGATGGTGTTCCAGGCCTACGCGCTCTATCCGAACATGACGGTACGCCAGAACATCCTGTTCGGCCTGGAGATCCGCAACGAGCCGAAGGATCGTCGCGACGCCGCGTTGAAGCGCGTCTCGGAGATGCTGCGCATCGGCGACCTGCTGGAGCGCAAGCCGGCACAGTTGTCGGGCGGGCAGCGCCAGCGGGTCGCGATGGGGCGGGCGATGGTGCGCGACCCGGCGGTCTTCCTGTTCGACGAGCCGCTGTCCAACCTCGACGCGAAGCTGCGCGTGCAGATGCGCGCCGAGCTCAAGGCCCTGCACCAGCGCCTGCACCAGACGGTCGTCTACGTCACGCACGACCAGGTGGAGGCCATGACCCTGGCCGATCGCATCGTCGTCATGAACGGCGGCCGCCTCGACCAGGTCGGCACGCCGACGGAGCTCTACGACCGTCCCGTCGACCTGTTCGTCGCCGGCTTCATCGGCTCGCCGGCCATGAACTTCATCGTCGGGCGCACGGCCTTGCGCGATCCCGGCCCGGTGCTCGTGTGCGACGACGGGCACGAGTTTCCGTTGCCCGCCGATCTGCCCATCTCCGCCGGCAGGGCGCTCACGGTCGGCGTTCGCCCGGAGCATCTCGGAGTCGCGGCCGACGGCCCGGTCCGCCTGAAGGTCGACATCGTCGAACCGACCGGCGACGAGACCAACCTCTACGGCAAGGTCGGCGACGAGCTCGTCTGCGTGCGGCTGCACCATCGCGCCGCCATCGCCCCGGGGCAGCTGGTCGCGCTGGCCTGGCCGCTCGATCGCCTGCACCTGTTCGACTCGGCCAGCGGGCGTCGCATCGACGCGCCGCCGCTTGAGTCCGCCGAAGCGCCGGTCGCCGAGGTGCAGCCGCCGCCCCCGGTCAAGGCCGGCGGCGCCACGACGGCTGCACGGCGCCCGGACTTCCTCAAGTTCCTCCGACCAAGGAGACCCACGACATGAGCACATCGACTCGATACATCCGCTGGTTCAACGAACTGGGCACGGCGGACGTCGCCCTGGTGGGCGGCAAGAACGCCTCCCTGGGCGAGATGCTGAGCAACCTGGCCCCCGCGGGCGTCAAGGTGCCGAACGGCTTCGCGATCACGGCACAGGCCTACCGGCACGCGCTCGACCAGGCGGACGCCTGGCCGCGGCTGCATCGCGCGCTCGACGGCCTCGACCCGTCCGACATCGACGACCTCGCCCGGCGCGCGCAGGCCGCGCGCGAGATCGTGGCGGCGGCGCCGCTGCCGCCCGACCTGGTCGCCGAGATCCGTGACGCCTACCGGGCCTTGCTCGATGAATATGGCGGCGAGCTGACCGTCGCCGTCCGGAGTTCGGCCACGGCCGAGGACCTGCCCGACGCCAGCTTCGCAGGACAGCACGAGACCTTCCTCAACGTCGCCGGCGAGGCGCGCCTGCTGGAGTCGGTGCGCCAGTGCTTCGCGAGCCTGTTCAAGGATCGCGCCATCGCGTATCGCGTCGAGAAGGGCTTCGACCACTTCAAGGTGCTGCAGTCCGTCGGCGTGATGAAGATGGTGCGCTCCGATCGCGCGTCGAGCGGGGTGGTCTTCACGCTGGACACCGAGTCCGGTTTCCGCGATGCCGTCTTCATCACCGGGGCCTACGGGCTCGGCGAGAACGTGGTGCAGGGGACGGTGGATCCCGACGAGTTCTATGTGTTCAAGCCGACGCTGCGCCGCGGCCATCGGGCGGTGCTGCGGCGCAAGCTCGGCGGCAAGGAGATCCGGATGGTCTATGCGCAGGCCGCCGGCCGCGAGACCACCCGCAACGTGCCGACGCCGCGCGAGGAGCAGGAACGCTTCTGCATCGGCGACGACGACGTGCTGGCCCTGGCCGACGCCGCGATCGCCATCGAGGACCACTACACCCGCAGACTGGGCCGGCCGACGCCGATGGACATCGAATGGGCCCGGGATGGCATCGACGGCCAGATCTACATCGTGCAGGCCCGGCCGGAGACGGTGGCGTCGCAGCGTCCCTTCGGCGTGATCGAGGAGAGCCGCCTCGACGCCAAGGGCGTCTTGCGCGTCAGCGGACGCGCGGTGGGCGGCGCCATCGCGACGGGGCGCGCACGCGTCATCACCGACGTCGCGCAACTGGCCGAGTTCAGGCCGGGCGAGATCCTGGTGGCCGACACCACGATGCCCGACTGGGGCACGGTCATGAAGATCGCCGCGGCCGTGGTGACCAACCGCGGGGGGCGCACCTGCCATGCGGCCATCGTCGCCCGGGAACTCGGCATCCCGGCGGTCGTCGGCTGCGACGCAGCCACGCGCTCGATACGCACGGGCGACGAGCTGACGGTGTCGTGCGGCGAGGGCGCGACCGGACATGTCTACGAGGGCATCCTCCCGTTCACGAAGAGCCGCACGGACATCTCCACGCTCGACCTGCCGCAGACGCAGATCATGGTCAACCTCGGCAATCCGGACGTCGCCTTCCAGACCGCTTCGCTGCCGGTGGACGGGGTCGGCCTGGCGCGCATGGAGTTCATCGTTGCCGAGCACATCCGCGTGCACCCCATGGCGCTCGTGCATCCGGAGCGCGTGCAGGATCCGGCCGTGCGTGCGGAGATCGCGCGACTGACGCACGGCCATGCGACGCCGGCCGACCATTTCGTCCGGCAACTCGCCGAGGGCGTGGGCACGATCGCGGCCGCCTTCTACCCCGGGCCGGTGATCGTGCGCATGTCGGATTTCAAGACGAACGAATACGCGAGCCTGCTGGGCGGCCGCGACTTCGAGCCCGTCGAGGCGAACCCGATGCTGGGCTTCCGCGGCGCGTCGCGGTATGGCCATCCCGCCTATGCGGAAGGGTTCGCGCTCGAGTGCGCGGCGATGAAGCGCGTCCGCGAGGACATGGGCCTGACCAACGTCAAGCTGATGATCCCGTTCTGCCGCCGGGTGGAGGAGGGGCAGCGCGTGATCGCGGCCATGGAGGCCCTGGGCCTGAAGCGGGGCATCGGCGGGCTGGAGATCTACGTGATGTGCGAGATCCCGAACAACGTGGTCCAGATCGATGCCTTTGCCAAGCTGTTCGACGGCTTCTCGATCGGATCCAACGATCTCACGCAGCTGGTGCTGGGGGTCGACCGCGATTCCGAGACCGTCGCCTTCGATTTCGACGAGCGCGATCCCGGTGTCCAGGCGCTCATCCGGCAGACGGTCGATGGCGCCCATCGCAACGGACGCCATGTGGGCATCTGCGGGCAGGCGCCGTCCGACTACCCGGAGATGGTCGAGTTCCTGGTGGGACTCGGCATCGACGCGCTGAGCGTCACGCCGGATGTCGCCCTGAAGGTGCTGGGCAACGTCCTGGCGATCGAGCGCCGGCTCGGGCGCCCGTCGCGCGCGCAGTCCGATCGCAAGGAAGGAACATCATGAAACGCACGGTCTCTTCGATGATGTCGCGCGACGTCTGCGTCGTCGACATGGACGACACGCTCGCCTCGGTCGAGCAGCGGCTCGCCGACCGACGCCTGTCCTGGGCTCCGGTGCTGGAAGGGTCTGCCGGCACGGTGATCGGCGTGATCGGCGCGGCCGACCTGCTGCGCCTGCGCGCGCAGGGTGGCGATTCGCAGGCGGTTCGCGCCTGGCAGATGTGCGCCTTCAAGCCCCTGACGGTGAGCGCGGACGCCGACCTGTTCGAGGTCGCACGCGAGATGGTCGAACGCCATCTCCATCACGTGGTGGTCACCGAGGGCGGTGCCGTGGTCGGCGTGCTGTCGTCGCTCGATTTCGTGCGCGAAGTCGCCTCGCGCGGCGCTCGCGCGACATCCGAGCCTCCCGACAAGACGCCGCATCCATGACATGCAAACCAGGAAGGATCCAGCATGACCATCGCCAATCGCTGCCTGCAAGGCTTCGCGCGGTGTTCAGGGCTGCGCAAGCAAGCGCGGGTCGACGCTTGAGCCTCGTCAACGCATCGGCTGCGGGACGCGCTGGAATGGAGCCCAGACACGACGGAGGTTCCCATGCCCGACCTGATCGCACGATGGATGACCCGACTGGTCGGCGGCCCGCGGCGCCGCGCGGCGTGGCTGCTCGCGGCCATGATCGCGACGCTGGCCGCGCCGGCATCCGCCATCCCGGTCTTCAACCGGCAGACCGGACAGAACTGCCAGGCCTGCCACGCCGGAGGGCAGTACCCGGAGTTGACGCCCTACGGCCGGATGTTCAAGCTCACGGGCTACACGATCGGCGGCCGCACGGAGATCCCCCTGGCGATGATGGCGGTCGCCAGCGTCTCGTCGGTGCGCAACACCGGCAAGAGCGACGATCCGGCCGCCGACTTCTCGAAGAACGACAAGCTCGTCCTCGCGTCGGCCAGCGTCTTCGCGGGCGGGCGGATCACCGACAACTTCGGCGTGTTCCTCCAGTACACCTACGACCCGTACGCGAACCTCGATGCCTCGGGCAAGTATCACGGGCACGCGGCGGCCGACAACATGGACATCCGCTACGCCGACCGCTTCGTCGGCACGTCGCACGACCTGGTGATCGGCGCCAGCGTGAACAACAACCCGTCCGTCGCCGATCCCTGGAACACCGCGGCGGCCTGGATGCAGTACGTGCCGGTGCCCAGTCCGTCCAGCAGCCAGTTCATCGACGGCGCCAGCCCCTATCCCGGCTACGCCGTGGGAGGCAACACGTCCGGCCTCACCGGGTACGCCTTCCTCGACGAGCGCCTCTACCTGGAGGCGGGCCTCTACCGGTCGACACGCGGCGTGCTGGGATTCATGAAGCTCGGCCAGCCGACGCCCGGCCTGACCCGCCTGCAGGGCAACGCGCCGTACCTGCGTGCCGCCTGGAACCTCGCGTGGGGTGCGAGCACGCTGATGCTTGGCGGATCGACGATGACGTCGCGCGTCTACGATGATCCTGCGGTCGCCGATCCGACGACCTTGCATCGATATCGCGATTCGACGATCGATGCGCAGTACCAGTGGCTGCTCGATCCCCACGCGTTGACGCTGCAGGCGGTGGCCTCGCGCCAGCTCCATCGGTACCCGGACTTCCTGGCCGGGCAGGTGCCGGCCTTCGTCGACGCCCAGGGCAATGCGCTGGCGGCGACCTCGACGTCCGATGTCCTCAGGCTGCTGCGCACGAAGGCGTCGTACACGTGGCGCGCCACCTATGGCGGCAGCGTCTCGTACTTCGACCTGTCGGGCACGACGAACACCTTGAACCAGTCGTCGGGCTACGACCCGCTGACGGGAACCATCACGTCGTCGTCATCGGCCGCGGCGCCGTCGACGCGGGTCAACGGCAACCTGACGGGCAACCCGAGGACGACGGGGCAGACGCTCGAGGCGTACTGGCTCCCCTGGCAGAACCTGCGCATCGGCGCGCAGTACACCTTCTATCAGCGCTACAACGGCAGTGCCCGCAACTACGACGGCTTCGGGCGCAACGCGAGCGACAACGACTCGCTGTTCGTGTACGCGTGGCTCGCCTACTGAGTGGAGATCATGATGCGACACCTGTTCTCGATCGCCTCGCTCGCCGGCGCCGTCCTCGTGGCGGGTTGTGCCGATCCGTCGCGCTCCCGTGCGCTGGACGATCCCAAGGTTCCCGGACGGGCGCTGGCCGAGCAGGTCTGCTCGAACTGCCACGGGCAGCGCGGCGTCGCGTCGTCGGAGAACTTCCCCCATCTGGCCGCGCAACAGGCCGACTACATCGACGGCCAGCTGCGCAGCCTGCGCGACAAGCACCGCCGCGACCCGGCCGGTTTCGTCTACATGTGGGGCATCGCAAGCGGCCTGACCGACGCCCAGATCGGGCAGCTGGCCGCCTACTACGCCGCGCAGCCGGCGCCGGCACCGGACCCCGCCGCGCTTGCCGAGCCGAACGCCGGCAAGCGGCTGTTCACCGAGGGCCAGGCAGAACGCGGCGTGCCGGCCTGCGCCGGTTGCCACGGCGACAGGGGCCAGGGCAACGGCGCCATCCCCCGGCTCGCGCATCAGCATCGCGCCTACCTGCTGCGCCAATTGGCTGTCCTGCGCCAGAGCCCGGACAACCGTCCCATGGGCACGCTGATGAACTCCGTGGCGCACCAGCTGAACGACGACGACATGCGCGAGTTGGCGGACTACATCTCGACGATGTGATCTAGCGGACCATGTCGGCCAGCGCGCCGACATCGACCTGCTGGCGATATTCCGGCACCTCGCACGGCCAATGCAGGTGCTCGGTGACGGCCTGGCGCAGCGAGTCCGCCGCCTCCGGCTCGCCGTGGGTGACGAAGATGCGACTCGGCGCATGGGGCAGGGCGCCCAGCCAGGCGAGCAGCTCGTCGCGGTCGGCGTGCGACGACAGGCCTTCCAGCGTCGCCACCTCCGCGCGCACCGGCACCCAGCGGCCGTGCATCCGCACCTCGCGCGCGCCGGCGACGAGCGTCGCGCCGCGCGTGCCCATCGCCTGGTAGCCGACGAACAGGATCGTGTTGGCCGGATCGGGCGCGAAGTTCTCGATGTGGTGGACGACGCGGCCACCCGTGGCCATGCCGCTGGCCGACACGATGATGGCCGGGTAACGCAGAGATGCGAGCGCGCGCGACTCGTCGGGCGAGTTGACGATGCGCACGCCCTCGCACATCGCGGCGCAGCCGTTCGCGTCGAGCCGGTGCAGCTCGGGGTGGCGCTGGTACAGGGTGGTGGCGTCCGTGGCCATCGGACTGTCGAGGAAGACCGGGACGTCCGGGATCCGGTGGGCGTCCTTGAGCAATCGCAAGGCATGCAGCAGCAGCTGGGCGCGGCCGACGGCGAAGGCCGGAACGACCACGTGGCCGCCGCGTGCCAGGGTCCGGTTGACCACTTCGGCGAGCGCGAGGAGCGTGTCGCCGCGCTCGTGCAGGCGGTTGCCGTAGGTCGATTCGACCACGACCATGTCGGCTGCCGGCGGCGGCGCCGGCGGCTTCATCAGCAGGTCGTCACTGCGGCCGAGATCGCCGGAGAACAGGACGCTGCCGCGCTCGCTGGTGGCCTGGACGCTGGCGGCGCCCAGGATGTGCCCGGCGCTGTGGAAGTGCATGTGCAGGCCGGGCACCGGTTCGAACGGCGCGCCGAATTCGTGTGAATGGAACCGCGTCAGCGCCGCACGCGCCTCCTCTTCTGTGTACAGGGGCAGCGCCGGATCATGGCGGCTCGTCTTGTGCCGGTTGGCGAACAGGGCCTCCTCCTCCTGCAGGTGTCCGGAGTCGGGCAGCAGCAGGGCGCAGAGCTCGGTCGTCGCCGTGGTGGCATGGATCGCGCCGCGAAAGCCTTGCTTGACGAGGCGAGGCAGGTAGCCGGAATGGTCGATGTGCGCGTGGGTGAGGACGACGGCGTCGATGGATGCGGGGTCGACGGGCAGCGGCGCCCAGTTGCGCAGGCGCAGCTGCTTCAGGCCCTGGAACAGGCCGCAGTCCACCAGCACGCGGCGGCGGCCCGTCTCCAGGAGGTAGCGCGAGCCGGTGACGGTGCCGGTGGCACCCAGGAAGGTGAGCTGCATGGCGAATCCCCGATGTTTGGCTGCACGCACGATAGGCCGCGGCGCCTCCGTCCGATTGATGCGCATCAGCCGCGACCGATGGGCGAGTTGATTCCGCGCAAGCGGCCGCTGCGGAAGCGAGCCGACGATTCCCTCGAGCGCCCTGCCATCGTCGACGGGGCTGCATGAGGAAATCCCATGAGCTATCGCACCGTCCTCTATTCGATCGAGGAAGACCCGATCGCGGAATCGCACATCGACTACGCGGCGAATTTCGCCCGCATGTTCGAGGCACGCCTCGTCGGCGTCGGCTGCCACCGACCGTCACCCTATCCGAGCGACGGCGCGGTCGCCTTCATCGAGGGTGATCCGCTCACGATCGAGCTGCGCGAGGCGGAGGAGGCGGCCGTGGCCAGGGAAGCGGTCTTCCTGCAGCGATGCCGCCTGGCCGGGCTGACCGCGGTCGAGGCAATCCGCGACAACTCCACGCCGACCTGGGCGGTGGTCGGCAACGCGCTGTTCGCCGACCTGGTCGTGACGCCGCAGCCTTCGCCCGCGCTCAAGGTCTACGCCGAGCACCGGCGTCGCGCTGAAGCCATCCTGCAGCAGAGCCCCCGGCCGGTGCTGATGCTCCCCTACGCAGGCCATTTCGTACCGCAGCCCGAGACGGTGGTCGTCGCGTGGGACGGGAGCCCCGGTGCGGGCAGGGCGGCGTCCGTCGCGTTGCCGATGCTGCGGCGGGCGAGCGTCGTGCACCTGCTCCAGGTCTTCGATCCCGACAAGGAAGACGGCTCGGTGCTGGAGCCCGGCCTCCGGCGCGCCGCGGCGTGGCTGGGTGGGCATGGCATCCAGGTCAGGACGTCGCTGTCCGCCAACTCGCTGCCCGTCGGACAGGCGCTGCTGTCCGAGGGCGCGGATCGGGGCGCGCAGCTGTTCGTGATGGGCGCATGGGGACACGGCCGCCTCGTCGAGCGGATGCTGGGCGGTGCGACGCGCACCCTGGTCGAAAGCATGACCGCGCCGGTTCTGTTCTCTCACTAGGCGCATGGGAGGGCCATCCAATGCCGGGGACCGTGATGAGCTATGGAACGTTGTTGCTGCACCTGGACGGCACGGCGCAGGTGCCCGGCCTCGTCGATGCGGCGATCCAGCTCGCGCGGTCGCACGGGAGCCACGTGGTCGGACTCGCCACCACGGGCAACACCGCGTTCGAGAGCAGCCTGGGCGCGGGCCTGCTGTCCCGGCGCGACCTGCTCGGCGCCGTCGAGGCGGCGCGCGCACTCGCGCAGCAGCGCGCGCATGATTTCGACACCGTCGCGGCAGGCGCGGGCCTGCGCTCGCACGAAGTGGTCGTCGACGACCGGGACGCCTCGGAGGCGCTCGCGGCACGCAGCCTGTACTGCGACCTCGTCGTCGTCGGTCAACCCGACGCGGCGCGACCCAACCCGACGTGGCCGGCCTCCGAGTTCGAGCGCGCCCTGCGCGGGTGCGCGTCGCCGATCCTCGTGCTGCCCGCAGCGGCCAGGGGCGCGGCGTCGTTCGGCCGGCGCATCCTCGTGGCCTGGGAGGCGGAGCGGGCGTGCGCGCATGCGATCACGGCGGCGCTGCCCCTGCTGCGCCGGGCGGAGCAGGTGCAGGTCGTGCATGTCGAATCGCCGTTCTCGGAGACGCTCGCCGAGCCGCCGGAGGACGAGCTGGAGCGCGTCAGGGATCGGCTGGCGCGCGACGGCGTCGCGGCCAGCGCCTGGCGTCGCGTCACGAGCGGCGATCTGCTCGAGCTCCTGATGCAG
>DATCRO010000956.1:0-3041 GCA_036569025.1 Burkholderiaceae bacterium | reverse complement strand
CAGCCGTTCGGGATTAGTTGGGATTTGAAATCTAGCGTGAAGAGGGCGAGATGAACTTGTCAGACCAAAGCAGCGGTAACGCGCTCAAGCAACACGGCGCTCATACCCAGGGCAGCGTCGATAACGTCTATCCTCCCGTCGCTTCCGAGCACGGCCGTGACGTGGCGCTGGCGGACGTCGACCTGAGCGATCAGGGCGATTCGCACGCGCACGCGATGCACGATTCCGCCGACGGCACCCACGCCGAGCACAAGACGCACGCGCTGGGCACCGGCGGCGGCGTGCCGACGCTGGACCTGGACGTCCACGCGATGGGCCACTCGGCCTTCCCGCTGGACGGTGCCGGCCCCGGCCAGGACGACGACCACGTCGTCCACTCCGAGAACAACCTGTCGATCGACCTCCCGCTGGAAGGCGTCGACACCGCGCACGCCAACTCCACGCTGGTGCCCGACCAGGCCGAGCCCGCGCCCACGCGCATGCTCGACGAAGGCCAGCCCGAGGAGGAAGTCGCCGCGGTCGACGACGACGACACCGGCCTGCCGCTGATCGGCCGCCGCTCCATCGGCTACCAGCAGCGCTTCGTGATCACGCTGGCGGCCATCGGCTTCGCCGGCCTGCTCGGCGGCGGCTATCTCGCCATCACCGGGGCCAACGCGCACTCCAAGCAGGTGGAAGCCACCGGTGCGGCGCTGATGCAGTCGCAGCGCCTGGCCAAGTCGGTCTCGCAGGCCATGATCGGCAGCCCCGCGGCCTTCCCTGAAGTGAAGGAATCTGGCACGGTGCTGGCCACCGACGTGCGCGGCCTGCACGCCGGCAACGACGTCGTGACCGCGGTGCCCGGCGCCGCCCAGGACACGGTGCAGCCGTTGCTGACGCTGGTCGACCGCGCCGAGAAGAACGCCGGCATCGTGCTGGCGCAGCAGAAGACGCTGACCCAGGTCGGCCAGGCGCTGCGCACCATCAATCGGCAGTCGTCCGACCTGCTCGAGACCGCGGAAACCGTGTCGTCGCTGAAGCTGCAGGGCGGCGCCTCGGCGGCCGAGATCTCCGCCGTCGGCCAGCTCGTCATGTTGACGCAGCGCATCGGCAAGAGCGCGAACGAATTCCTGACCTACGAAGGCGTGTCGCCCGAAGCCGTGTTCCTGCTCGGCAAGGACTTGAACACCTTCCGCGAGATCGCCGACGGCCTGCTGCAGGGCAACGCCGACCTGCGGCTGCCCGGCACGAAGGAGCCCGCCACGCGCGAGCGCCTCGAGCAGCTGATCCAGCAGTACGAGCAGACCCGCAGCCAGTCCAGCGCGATTCTGGCCAACCTGCAGGGCCTGGTCGCCGCGCGTGAGGCGCAGGCGCAGATCGTGGGCGACAGCGAACCGCTGCGCAAAGGCCTGGAAGCCGTCCAGAGCCGTCTCGACCAGATCGGCGGCGTGTCGATCGGCTACATCGTGGCCATCGTGATCGCGGCCCTGCTGCTGCTGCTCGGCGCCCTCGGTATCCTGCGACTGTTCGTGGTCGCCCAGCGCCAGACCGCCAAGGAAGCCGACGAGAAGCGCAAGGAAGCCGACGCCCGCCAGCGCGAGGCCCAGCGCGTCAATGACGCCAACCAGGCCGCCATTCTCCGCCTGATGAACGAACTGCAGTCGGTCGCCGAAGGCGACTTGACGCAGCAGGCCACCGTGACCGAGGACATCACGGGCGCCATCGCCGACTCGGTGAACTACACCGTGGAAGAGCTGCGAACCCTGGTGGCGCAGGTGCAGGGCACCGCCAACCGGGTGACGGACACCACCGGCCAGGTCGAGCAGACGTCGACCGAGCTGCTGGCGGCCTCCACCGAGCAGCTGCACGAGATCCGCGAGACCGGCGAGTCCGTGCTCCAGATGGCCGGCCGAATCAACGACGTGTCGCAGCGAGCGCAGGAAACCGTGCACGCCGCCCAGCAATCGCTGACGGTGGCGCAGGCCGGACGCCGCGCGGTGCAGGACGCCATCGAGGGCATGAACTCGATCCGCGACCAGATCCAGGAAACCTCCAAGCGGATCAAGCGCCTGGGCGAATCGTCGCAGGAGATCGGCGAAATCACCGAGCTGATTTCCGACATTACGGAACAGACGAACGTGCTGGCCCTGAACGCCGCCATCCAGGCGGCCTCCGCCGGCGACGCGGGCCGCGGCTTCTCCGTCGTTGCGGAAGAAGTGCAGCGACTGGCCGAACGCTCCGGCGACGCGACCAGGCAGATCGCGGCGCTCGTGAAGGCCATTCAGACCGACACCGGCGATGCCGTGGCCGCCATGGAACGCTCGACCCAGGGCGTGGTGCAGGGAGCGCAGCTGTCCGACGCTGCCGGCGCCGCGCTGATCGACATTGACCGTGTGACGCGCGAACTGTCCGCACTCGTCGAGAGCATCTCGACGCAGGCGCAGAGCGAAGCGCAGTCCGCGAACGTCGTGGCCTCGAACATCCAGCACATCTTCGCGGTGACGGAGCAGACCGGCGACGGTACGCGTTCCACCGCGCAGATCGTGCGAGAACTGTCCCGTACCGCTGAAGAACTGCGCCAGTCGGTGTCCCGGTTCAAGATCGGCTGATGCCCCGACGCTCCCGCTGGTCGCCGTATCCGTCCCGCCGGTCGGATGCGATGCCCGGCTGGATCCGTTTCGGCGGTAGGCTGTCTCGTTGATGGTTGACCGCCCTTGCGCGCGCTGTGACGAGCGCGGCGCTGGAGATGACGTTGAGTGAACAAGTAGCGCACGCCGTGCCTGCAGACCTGAGCACGTTGGCCTGGGTGGCCGACGAGCTTCGCCGTACCCTCGACAACGCGCACAAGGCCCTGCGGCGCCAGGTGCGCGAGGTCGAGACCGCGCCGCAAGGCACCGAGATCGACGGCAGCGCCGCCCCGGCGATGCAGCAGGCCCGCGCGCTGTTCCACCAGGGCGCGGGCGCGCTCGACATGGTCGGGCAGGCCGAAGGCGCGCGCATGCTGCGCGCCAGCGAGCAGGCGGTGCTGCGCTACATGGGCAAGATCCGCACGCTGGACAACG
>DATCRO010000955.1:0-2326 GCA_036569025.1 Burkholderiaceae bacterium | reverse complement strand
ATGTGGGCGCGCCTGCTGAAGCGCCATCCAGCCGGCAAGGTCGCGCCGTTCTCGCTGCTCGTGCCGGTCGTCGGGCTGTATGCCGCGTGGATCGTCTTCGACGAGCGGCTCGGGCTGCTGCAGTGGCTGGGCGTCGCGACGGTCGCGCTCGGGCTGCTGATCAACAACTTCGGGCCGCGCCTGCGCGCGCGGCTGAAGGCGCGCTGACGCGCGACGCGCGGCCCGGCCGCGCTCACATGCGCGGCTGCCCGTTCGAGGCCATCACGCCGCCGTCGACCGGCAGGTTCACGCCGTTGACGAAGCGCGCGTCGTCGCTCGCGAGGAAGGCCACCACGGCCGCGATGTCGGCCGGTTCGGCCACGCGGCGCAGCGGCAGGCGTTCCATGAACTTGTCGACCAGTTGCTGGTCCTCGAGCATGTCCTCGGTCATGCCGGTGCGCGTCAGCGACGGGCACACGGCGTTGGCGCGCACGCCCTTGGGGCCGTAGTCGAGCGCGATCGAGCGCGTCAGGTTGACGACGCCGCCCTTGGCCGCGTTGTAGGCCGCCAGCCGCCAGTCCGCGCCCAGGCCCGACACCGACGCCGTGTTGACGATGCAGCCGCCTGTCTTGAGCAGCTCGGGCAGCGCCGAGCGGCAGCCGTGGAACACGCCCGACAGGTCGGTGGCCAGCGTGTCCTCCCATTCGTGCAGCGTGACCTCCGTGACGCTGCCCTCGGGCGCGACGCCGGCGTTGTTGACCATCACGTGCAGCGCGCCGAAGCGCTCGACGGCCGCGGCGACCAGCTTGTCGACCTCCCGCGCCTCGCTCACGTCGCACTCGAGCGCCAGCGTGCGATCGCCGGGCAGCTCGGCGGCGGCCTGCCTGACCTTGTCGCCCTCGACGTCGCACATCACGACGTTGGCGCCCTCCCAGGCGAAGCGCTCCGCGACGCCGCGCCCGATGCCCGACGCCGCGCCCGTGACGATGACCGTCCTGCCCGCGAACCGCTGCTCCATCGCATACCCCCGAATCGTTGGATGTGCTCCGGCGGCGGCAAGCCTTGTGCCGCGGCAGCGCTCAGCGGCTGCGCGACTCGGGCAGCGGCACCGCGGTGGTCTGCTTGACGCGATCGAGCACGAAGCTCGTCTTGCAGTCCTGCACGCTCGGATGCTGGAGCAGCGTGTCCATCACGAAGCGCGAGTAGTGGGCCATGTCGCTCACCAGCACGCGCAGCAGGTAGTCCATCTCGCCGGTGAGCGAGCTGCACTCGACGACGTCGGGCCAGGTCTGCACCGACGCGCGGAACGCGTCCATCGGCTTGCGCATGTGCGTGTCCGACTGCTTCTCGAGCCGCACCGTGATGTAGGCGGTGAGTGCCAGGCCGATGGCCTCGGGCTGCACGATCGCCACGTAGCCGGCGATGACGCCGGCCTCCTCGAGCCGCTTGACGCGCCGCAGCGTCGCGGACGGCGACAGGCTCACCGCCGCGGCGACCTCGTCGTAGGTGGCGCGGCCGTTGGCCTGCAACACGCGCAGGATGCGCAGGTCGACGGTATCGAGATCGAATCGTGTGTCCATTTGAGGATAATGCAGGATTCCTGCACAAATCGCCACCGTGGACGCGGATTTGCAGAAATGCTGCGAGGCGATTTCCCTATGATTCCCGGATCACGCGCCGGAGACCGCCATGAAAGATCTGTTCGAGAACCCGATGGGCCTGCAGGGCTTCGAATTCGTCGAGTTCGCCTCGCCCACCGCGGGCGTCATCGAGCCCTACTTCGAGCAGCTGGGCTTCACGCTCGTCGCCAAGCACCGCTCCAAGGACGTTCTGCTGTACCGCC
Organism: Burkholderiaceae bacterium; assembly: GCA_036569025.1. Taxonomy (GTDB): domain Bacteria; phylum Pseudomonadota; class Gammaproteobacteria; order Burkholderiales; family Burkholderiaceae_C; genus Scleromatobacter. Next base: position 504 of record DATCRO010000955.1, on the reverse strand, counting down.
AGGGGGACATCAACTTCATCGTCAACCGCGAGCCGCGCAGCCAGGCCGCATTCTTCGCGGCCGAGCACGGCCCGTCGGCGTGCGGCATGGCCTTTCGCGTGAAGGACTCGCACAAGGCCTACAACCGCGCGCTGGAGCTCGGCGCCCAGCCCATCGAGATCCCCACCGGCCCGATGGAGCTGCGCCTGCCGGCCATCAAGGGCATCGGCGGCATGCCGATCTACCTGATCGACCGCTTCGAGGACGGCAAGTCCATCTACGACATCGACTTCGAGTTCATCGACGGCGTCGAACGCCGTCCCGCCGGCCACGGCCTGAAGCTGATCGACCACCTGACGCACAACGTCTACCGCGGCCGCATGTCGTTCTGGGCCGACTTCTACGAGCGCCTGTTCAACTTCCGCGAGATCCGCTACTTCGACATCCAGGGCGAGTACACGGGCCTCACGTCCAAGGCGCTGACGGCGCCGGACGGCATGATCCGCATCCCGCTGAACGAGGAAT
>DATCRO010000954.1:0-2174 GCA_036569025.1 Burkholderiaceae bacterium | reverse complement strand
GAGATGAAGTTCATCGAGTACAACATCGCGAAGCCGCCGTTCGACGTGCGCGAGTGCCAGCAGCGCGGCCTCACGTTCGCCGCCGCCGTGCGCGCGAAGCTCCAGATGATCATCTACGACCGCGAGTCCGCGCCGGCCAAGGTCGTCAAGGAGATCAAGGAGCAGGAGGTCTACATGGGCGAAGTGCCGCTCATGACCGACTACGGCTCGTTCATCGTCAACGGCACCGAGCGTGTCATCGTCAGCCAGCTGCACCGCTCGCCCGGCGTGTTCTTCGAGCACGACAAGGGCAAGACCCACTCGTCCGGCAAGCTGCTGTTCTCCGCCCGCATCATCCCGTACCGCGGCTCGTGGCTCGACTTCGAGTTCGACCCGAAGGACATCCTGTACTTCCGCGTGGACCGTCGCCGCAAGATGCCGGTCACGATCCTGCTCAAGGCCATCGGCCTGAACCCGGAAGCGATCCTCGCGCACTTCTTCAAGAACGACACCTTCCGCCTGATGGATGCGGGCGCGCAGATGGAGTTCGTCGCCGACCGCCTCAAGGGCGAGGTCGCGCGCTTCGACATCACCGACAAGGACGGCAACGTCGTCGTCGAGAAGGACAAGCGCATCACCGCGCGCCACGTGCGCCAGCTCGAGCAGACGGGCACCACGCACGTCACCGTGCCGGAAGACTTCCTGATCGGCCGCGTCGTCGCCCGCAACATGGTCGACGCCGACACCGGCGAGATCATCGCCAAGGCCAATGACGAGCTGACCGAGTCGCTGCTCAAGAAGCTGCGCGGCGCCGGCGTGAAGGAACTCGCCGTCCTGTTCACCAACGAACTCGACCAGGGCGCCTACATCAGCCAGACGCTGGCCACCGACGAGACCGCCGACCAGCTGGCCGCGCGCGTCGCCATCTACCGCATGATGCGCCCCGGCGAGCCGCCGACCGAGGACGCCGTCGAGGCGCTGTTCAACCGCCTGTTCTACAGCGACGACACGTACGACCTGTCGCGCGTGGGCCGGATGAAGTTCAACGCCCGCATCAACCGCGAAGGCTCCGAAGGCGCGATGACGCTGTCCAACGAGGACATCATCGCCGTCGTCAAGATCCTCGTCGAACTGCGCAATGGCCGTGGCGAAGTCGACGACATCGACCACCTGGGCAATCGCCGCGTGCGCTGCGTCGGCGAGCTGGCCGAGAACCAGTACCGTTCGGGCCTCGCCCGCATCGAGAAGGCCGTCAAGGAGCGCCTCGGCCAGGCCGAGACCGAAGCGCTGATGCCGCACGACCTGATCAACTCCAAGCCGATCTCCGCGGCGCTCAAGGAGTTCTTCGGTGCGTCGCAGCTGTCGCAGTTCATGGACCAGACCAACCCGCTGTCCGAGATCACGCACAAGCGTCGCGTCTCGGCCCTGGGCCCGGGCGGCCTGACCCGCGAGCGCGCCGGCTTCGAAGTCCGCGATGTGCACCCGACCCACTACGGCCGCGTGTGCCCGATCGAGACGCCGGAAGGCCCGAACATCGGCCTGATCAACTCGCTGGCCCTGTACGCCCGCCTGAACGACTACGGCTTCCTCGAGACGCCGTATCGCCGCGTGGTCGACTCCAAGGTCACCGACCAGATCGACTACCTGTCGGCCATCGAGGAAAGCAAGTACGTCATCGCGCAGGCCAACGCCTCGCTCGACTCGCACGGCAAGCTGGCCGACGAGCTTGTCTCCGCCCGCGAGAACGGCGAATCGGTGCTGACCTCGCCGGAACGCATCCAGTACATGGACGTCGCCCCGACGCAGATCGTGTCGGTCGCCGCCTCGCTGGTGCCGTTCCTCGAGCACGACGATGCGAACCGCGCGCTGATGGGCGCCAACATGCAGCGCCAGGCCGTCCCCGTCCTGCGCCCTGAAAAGGCGCTGGTCGGCACGGGCGTGGAGCGCGTGGCGGCCGTCGACTCGGGCACCGTCGTCACCGCCCGCCGCGGCGGCGTGGTCGACTACATCGACACCAACCGCGTCGTCATCCGCGTCAACGACTCGGAGACGGCGGCCGGCGAAGTCGGCGTCGACATCTACAACCTGATCAAGTACCAGCGTTCCAACCAGAACACGAACATCCACCAGCGTCCCATCGTCCAGCGCGGCGACAAGGTCGGCGCCGGTGACGTGATCGCCGACGGCGCGTCGAC
>DATCRO010000953.1:0-4474 GCA_036569025.1 Burkholderiaceae bacterium | reverse complement strand
CTTCCTGCAGCCCGAGCCCACCATCGCCCAGCGCATCGTGCGCGCCAAGCGCACGCTGGGCGACGCCAACGTGCCGTTCGAGGTGCCGCGCGGCGATGCGCTGCAGGCGCGGCTGTCCGCGGTGCTGGAGGTGGTCTACCTGATCTTCAACGAGGGCTACTCCGCCACGGCCGGCGACGACTGGACGCGGCCCGCGCTGGTCGAGGAAGGCCTGCGGCTGGCGCGCATCCTGGCCCAGCTGTCGCCGCAGACGGCCGAGGTGCAGGGCCTGGTCGCGTTGATGGAGATCCAGGCCTCGCGCATGCGGGCCCGGCTCGATGCGCAGGGCAAACCCATCCTGCTGATGGCCCAGGACCGCAGCCGTTGGGACCAACTGCTGATCGGGCGGGGCCTGGCCGCGCTCGCGCGCGCCGAGCAGCTCGGCGACGGGCCCGGCCCATACCAGCTGCAGGCGGCGATCGCGGCCTGCCATGCGCGCGCCCGCACGCCCGAGGCGACCGACTGGCCGCGCATCGTCGCGCTGTACGGCGAGCTGATGACGGCCGCGCCGTCCCCCGTGGTCGAGCTCAACCGCGCGGTCGCCGTGAGCATGGCCTCGGGCCCGGCCGCGGCGCTGCTGCTGGTCGACGGCCTCGTCACCGACGGCCACCTGGCGCGCTACCACCTGCTGCACGCCGCGCGCGGCGACCTGCTGGCACGGCTGGAACGCCACGACGAGGCGCGCGTCGAGTTCGAGCGCGCCGCCGCGATGACCGCCAACGAGCGCGAGAAGGCGCTGCTGCTGGAGCGGGCGCGGGAGGCGGCGATGCGCTAGGCGCCGCCTCGACGACGGCGGACGCCGCGCCGGCCCGCGGCCCGCGCGGCGATGTCATTCTTGCAGGGAGGCCCGCGCGGCGCCCGCGCGTCACGCGCGACCGCCCGCGCGCGGGGATCAGCCCTGCGGGCCGCAGCCGTCCATCGGGGGCGCCGACTTCAGGTTCTCGCGAATCTGGTCCATCGTCAGGTTCTTGACCTGCGTCGCGATCGACCACAGGTGGCCGAACGGGTCGACCACCAGGCCGTAGCGCGCGCCCCAGAACATCTCGGTCACGGGCATGCGTGCGGTGGCGCCGGCGCGGGTGGCGCGCGCGAAGGATGCGTCGGCGTCGGCGACGGACAGGTGCAACGTGACGGCCGTGCCGCCGAGCGAGGTCGGGCCCAGGGCGTGCATCTCGGGGAATTCGTCCACGAGCATCACCGCCGAGTCGCCGATGCGCAGCATCGCGTGCATCAGCTTGCCGCCGGGGCCGGCGAGGCGGTCCACCTCGGTGGCGCCGAACGCCTCCTTGTAGAACTCGATGGCGGCGGACGCGTCCTTGCAGACGAGATGCGGCGTGATGGTGTGCAGGCCGTGCGGTATCGGGTTGACGGTCGTGGTCATGGCGTCTCCTTGGGGTTGAACATGCCTGAAGCGGATCGAGGCTTCATCGACACGACGTTCGGCGGCGCGCGGCTTCGACAAGGCGGGACAAAATAGTCGCGCCCGCGCCCCTGTCACCGCACCGCCGTCGCGCTCCCGCACAATCGCCGCATGGAAAACTGGTTTTCGCCCGAACTGCTCGCCCTGATCCGCGAGGCCGAGCAGCCGCACGCCACCATCGCGCTGTTGCTGATCGCCGCCGCGTTCCCGATCGCGTGGGGCGTCCCGCGCCTGCTGCGCGGGCCCGAGCCGCGCCACGGTTCGATCATCTTCGGCGGCCGCATCTTCGACGGCGTCATGTTCCCGGCGCTGTGGCTGGGCCTGGTGTGGATCGCCCGCCTGTTCTGCCTGCGCCAGCACCTGCCGCTGGCCGTCTTCAAGGTCGTCATCCCGATCCTGCTGTCGCTGCTGGTGATCCGCCTGACGATGCGCGTGATGCGCGTCGCGTTCCCGAAGTCGGGCGTCGTGCGCGCGGTCGAGAAGACGGTGTCGTGGGCGGCCTGGCTGGGCGTCGTGCTGTGGATCACCGGCGTGCTGCCGTCGTTCGTCGACGCGCTGGACGACATCCACTGGAAGATGGGCGCCGGCACGGTCAGCCTGGCCACGATCCTCGAGGGCGTGATCGTCGCCGGCGTCGTGCTGATGGTCACGCTGTGGGTGTCGGCCGCCATCGAGGCCAGGATGCTCAAGGGCGCGACGGGCCAGCGCCTGTCGTGGCGCAAGGCGGCGGCCAACGTCGTGCGCGCGGGGCTGGTGTTCATCGGCCTGCTGCTGGCGCTGTCGGCGGTAGGCATCGACCTGACGGCGCTGTCGGTGCTGGGCGGCGCGATCGGCGTGGGCCTGGGCCTGGGCCTGCAGAAGCTGGCCGCCAACTACGTCAGCGGCTTCGTGATGCTGGCCGAGGGCGCGCTGCGCATCGGCGACACCGTCAAGGTGGACGGCTTCGAGGGCCGCATCTCCGACATCACCACCCGCTACACCGTCCTGCGCGCGCTCAACGGCCGCGAGGCCATCGTGCCCAACGAGATGATGGTGACCCAGCGCGTCGAGAGCTCCACGCTGGCCGACCCGAAGATGGCGCTGAGCACCGTGGTGCAGGTGGGCTACGACACCGACCTCGACACGCTGGTGCCCCGGATCCTCGCGCTCGTGCCCGGCATCAAGCGCGTGATCGCCGACCCGGCGCCCTCGGTGCAGTTGAGCGCCTTCGCCTCGGATGGCCTGGAGCTGACGATCTCGTTCTGGATCGCGGACCCGGAGAACGGGACGGGCAGCGTGAAGTCGGACATCAACATGGCGCTGCTGCGGCTGTTCAATGCCGAGGGCGTCGAGATTCCGTTCCCGCAGCGAGTGGTGCGCACGCTGGCGGTGGCGGGCGGCGCCGAGGCGCAGGGCGTCGTCCCGGGCGCGCCGTCTTCGCGGACGCTGGCCGCCTCCCCCGCGCCGGCCGCGAACGGGCAGGAGCTCCAGGACGCGCCACCGTCGAAGGGACAGGGGCCCGGGCTGCTGGAGCCGGGTGGCGCGGCCGGCGCCTGAGCGGGCGCGGGAACGCGGCGCGACGTTCAAAGAGCGTAGTCGGGCAGCTTGCCGTCGACCACCTTCAGCGTCGACCCCTGCCGGGCGAGGCGAACGACACGTTGCTGGATCCTGAGCTTGCCGAGGACGGGATTGCCCTGCGGATCGTCATGCGCCTTTCGGGAAGATTCTTCGATATCGACACGCAGGGTGTCCCCGTCGACCTGCCATTGGCCGTGCGCCAGCCGGCAGTTCACGTTGGCGTAGTTCTCCTCCGGCCGCGGCTTGTACGCGGGGTCGACCACCTCCGAGCACGGGTCCGGGCTGAAGCGGTCGCCTTCATAGATGCCGGTCGCCATGCCGAAACGGAACCCGATCCGTCCGGTCTCCAGGCCGAGCAGTTGCAGCCTGTCCACACAGTCGCCGCCGTGGCAATTCTCCTGGCTGATGCCGAGCACGGCGCCACGTCCGGGCCACATCTGGACGCGGGAGGCTGGTGCGGCGCTGCCATCGAGACTGGTCGCGACATCCATGCGCTTGCGCAGATGCCAACCGGCATCGGCCCATTCGAAGAAGTAGAGGCCCAGCGCATAGGTGCAGTAGTACGAGTCGCAGGCGGCGGCGCGGTGGTCATCCGACGAAAGTGCCCACGTCGCCAGCACCGCGTGCGTGTCGTCCATCCGAACGACGTCCAGCGGGGCGATCTTGACGATGTCGCGCGGCTGGTTCGTGCTGTCCCCGATGCCTCCGTGGAACGGCCAGGCGACCTTGGGCACTCGCAGGCGCTGGATGGCCGGCTTGCCGGCCGGCACCTCGGCCAGCGAGGCGGGGTGCCAGCCGGGAAAGGCCAGGGCGAGCAGGTCACGGCGTGTCGGGGCGGACGGGGACGTGTCGTCGGCCCGGGCGGAACCGGCGAGGAAAGTGAGGACGAGGAGACTGGCGACGACGTTGTACATGCGATCGGATCGTTGGGGCGCGTCAGGCGGGCCGCCGATTGTGCAGGCGGGGCGCTGTCGATGTCACCGAAAGAGGAAGTCTTCCCTGGATGTCGGTGCATCTTCTGGGAGTTCGGCGCTGCCGGCGGTTCGATCCGATGGCCAACACGCCATGAAAAAAGACCCGCGACGGCCACGGTATCGCGGTGTCAGGTCTCTAAATTTGCGGTGTCAGGTCTTGAATCGTTGCGCGCCGGCACGATTGAAGATGGGGTCAGGTCTTGAAAGTTGCGCGTTCGGGCATTCCACGAGAGCCGCGGCTTGGTCGCGCAACTTTCAAGACCTGACCCCATCCGAGCAGATGCTCCCCGTTGGTCCGTCATGAGAAGGAGCGCCGGCATCAAGGCCCGACATTCGCGTCAAGCCCGCCGCAAGTGGGGCGGCTCGCCGCGGGCCTCGACGCGGCCTCGATGGGCCGTCGAGGCCAAGGCCTCCAAAAAAGCCTCGATCTCCACCTACGAATGTTGAACGCGGGCATGCCGTGCGTGGCACGGCGAAGCGGGGG
>DATCRO010000952.1:0-9743 GCA_036569025.1 Burkholderiaceae bacterium | reverse complement strand
TCATCGCGAGCCGCCCGTTCCGCCGCATGCCGGGCAGTTGCCGGGCTGGCCGATGTTCAGGCCGGTGCCGTGGCAGGACTCGCAGTCGCCAGCGCCGCGGAACGCGGACACGCCCTCGTCGAACGCGGCGGGGAGGTTGCCGGTGCGCGTCGGGGTGGTCCTGGCCGCGCCGAGGTCGTCGTTGGCACACTCGTCGATTCCGTCCGGCCCGTCTGCCATCGCGCTGTGCACCACGGCAGCGAACTGCGCCGCGTACGCCTCGCCGTGGTCCTCCGCGAGCTTGCGCAGGATGGCGGCGAGGACGAACGCGAACGAGCCAGCGGCGCACAGCGCTTCGTAGGCGTCGAAGTCAGCCTGGGTGGCGTCGAAGCTGCCGCGCAGCGCTCGGCTGTAGGGCAGGCGGCGGGTGCCGAACTCCTCGGACTCGGCGACCAGTGCGCGGCGTACGTCGGCGACGGTCGGGTTGCCGGTCTTGCAGGCGGGGCAGTTGGGCGTGCCGGGGTGGTCGATGACGGTCGTTTCGGTGTGCAGGTCGGTGGTCATGCTCATCCCATCCATGCGTCGTAAACGTCGTGGTTCTCGGGGTTGCGGTAGGGCTGGTAGCCGTTGGGGCGTGGCGCCTGGAAGCCGGGGATCATGCCGCTGTCGGCGTACGCGGGGGCGGGCTCGTCTTCCCAGCAGCGGGCGTTCAGCCAGGTGGCGGGCTGTTTGGTGAACTGCGGGTCTTGGCCCTTGCGTTTCTGCGCGTATTCGAGTGCTGCATCGATGACGGCCTGTGGGTCAGCGCCGATCGTGTTGATCGCGCGGGTCCAGGCCTTCTCGGCGGCGCCTTTGCCTTCGCGCTTGGGGTAGACCCCCCAGAAGTCGTCGAAGCGTGCGGCGACCGTGTTCGCGGGCGGGCGCTTGGCGCCGCGTCGCCGCGTTGGAGGAGAAGTAGTTCCTTCTTCTTTATCTACTGACGGTTCTCTTACGGTTCCGGGTGCAGAATCTGCACCCCCGGGGTGCAGATTCTGCGGGGGTGCAATATCTGCGGGGGGTGCAGAATCTGCACCCTTTTCCTGCACGACCTGCGATGACTCCGGAGCGTGCACCGGTGCAGATTCTGCGGGGGGTGCAGATTTTGCAGGGTGCAGATTCTGCGGGGGTGCAGATTTTGCACCGGTCATGAGCACCGCGTATCGGTTGCATCCCTTGGGCCCCTGGTTGAGACCGACCCACAGCTCGCCGAGCTTTACGCACACGGCGATGGCGTCATGCACCGCGCGCTCGGACAGTTGGGTCTTCTCGACCAACTCGGCCATGCTCGGCCACGCCCCGGTGCCTTCGGGGCTATGACAGGCGTCGGCGATGGCGAGCAGCGTCAGCCGCGCGCCGTTCTTCGAGCGGGAGTGCTTGAACACCCACTCGATCACCTCCACTGCCACGTGCCGTCTCCCGTTCGTGCTGATCTCGGATGGGTGGGCTGCGTCCCGGCGCTGACGCCGGCCGGTATGGGACGGGTCAGCGCCGGGATCGCGTCCGGTCAGGCCGTGGCGGCGGGGAACAGTGCCCGTACCTGCTCGGCGAGCTGCACCGCTGGCGGCTGCATGGCGGCGCGCTGTGCGATCTCCAGGGCGTGGCAGAGCTGGAGGATGAGCCGGGGAACCTCGTCGAGGTCGAAGTCCGCCTGCGGGTGCGGCAGGTCCACGAGCGAGACCTTCGGCTGCTGCCCGGTCTCGCGGGTCACGACCACGCCGAACTCGCCGAAGTACTCGTAGGGCGTGCAGTGCGTGTCGGTCGTGGTCTCGTCCGCGTGCCCGACGCAGTAGAACTCGCCGCAGGTGGGCCGCTCGATGCCGTCGGGCATCAGGACGCCGATGGTGTCGCTCACCGGGCACCGCCGACGAGGGTCGCGGTGCGGTTGTAGGCGCGGGCGGCGGCGTCCAGGATCGGCAGCTCGTCGGCCGAGTACGCGAACACTCGCAGCAGGTGGCGGCCGCGCACGGCCAGGCCGCTGCGCTCCGGTTCGGCGCCGAACTTCTCGCGGTACACCTTCGCCACAGCGCGGCCGTACGGACTGGCGTACGAGGCGATGAAAGCCTCGTCGGCGCCCAGCGTGCCGAGGTACGTAGCGGTGGTCGTGCGGCCGGTGTTGACGCGCTCGGCCAGGCGCCGCAGGACGTCGGCGCGGCGGGCGACGCTGTTGAAGGTGCCGGCGCGGACGCGGGCGGCGCGTCCGGTCTTGGCCGGGCGGTTCTCGCCCTTGCGCAGGTGGCCGCGCAGCTTCGGGGCTGCGGGGGTGGGGGCGACGCTAAAGTGAGCCATAGATCCGTCTCCTGGTTGCTCAGGTGCGGGTTCAGGCCCTGGCCGGGTGTTGGTAGCGCCCGCCGGGGCCGTCTCTTCTGTGGGTGCAGGTCCACGCCTGCCGCTTCGCCGCACCCTTCGATGAGAACACTATTCGCGCATACTCTTCGCGTCAATACTGTTCGCGACCGCTGTTCCGCGCTAGATTGAGAACACCGGCCCGTATGCCATTCGCGACCAGAGGTGACAAGATGTTCGCCGTGCAAGAAGATCTCGCTGCCCGTATGAAGCTGAGCGCGGCGCGCTTTCGGCGAACCAAGACCGCCTACGAGAGTGCTCGCGCCGACCTCAATTCCCTTATGTTCGACGCGCAGGAGGAGGGCTCGGGGCCGTCCGAAATCGCGCGTGCCACGGGGTTCACGCGAGAGTGGGTGGCGAAGGTCATCGCGGCCGAGCGGAAGCGCCGTGGCCTTCCCGCAGCGGACGCCTCCGACTCCTGACGCGCGGCAGCGCCCCGGTACGCGCGTACCGGGGCTCGCGTGCGACGAGGGACAGATCACGCTGGTCCCCACCGCACGACCTCGTACCGGCCGAAGCCCTGCGACCGTGACGCCCCGATTCCCTGCTGCTCGGCGGTCAGCCAGAGCATCGCCCACTCTTCATCGCTGAACTTGTGGTCGGTGATCAGCGTGAAGTCGAGCTTCGCGTCCCGGACGATCTCGGTGTACTGGATGCCGGTCTGGCCGGTGCGCGCGTTCTTCGGGAACGACTGGAGTACGTCGCTGGCCTCGGTGACGCCGAGGTGCAGTCGGTCCTCAACGACTTGGATGTGCTCGGAGACGAATCCGAGGATGCCCTTGTTCGTCTTCCCCCACCGATCGGGCAGTTTGCCCACAGCGCGGGCGACGGACGCTGCCTCCTTGATCCCGGCCTTGAGATGCCGCCCCTCGATGTACAACTCTCCGCCGCGCTCGGGGTCCTTGCGGAACCCGTTGAGATGCTTGAGTCGATCGAGTTCCCTGGCAGCTTCCTCAGCGGTGATTCCGCGTTCGGCCATGACTTCGGCGACGGCGTCGCGGATGAGGTCGTTCTTGTCGGCGAGCTTGGTGCGTAGCCACCCCTCGGCGACGTTCGGGTCGGAGGGGGTTCCGCCGGCGAGCGTGGCGATGTGCAGTGTTCCGGCGTAGCGGTAGGGCCACGCTTGCGGGATGTATTGGGCGAAGACGGACGCCATATCAGTCCTTGGGTAGTCGATGGGACGGGAGGGGTCGAAAGGGGCTGAGCCGGGAGGAATCGAGCGGGGTAGTCGATTCGGGAAGTCGGTGCGGGCAGGCCAGGGTCGGGAAGGGGCAGGCCAGGGTCGGGAAGTCGACGCGGGGTGGGGTGAGACGGTCTGGGCCGGTGCGTGTTGGGCGGCGTAGTCGGCAGGGGCGGGGGGCGTGACGGCGCGCGAGGGCTAGGAAAGTCGTTGCGAGGCGGGACGTGGCGAGTGGTGTCGGCATGTCGCGTAGAGGTGATGCGAGGGGGTGGTTGCGGGTGTCCATCACGCCGCCACGGAGTCTTGGCGCGTGATGGATCGGTACATCGCCAGGTAGGTCTCTTCGGTGAAGACCTCGCTGGTCCGCTTGCCGCCGACCTTCTTGGCGACCGCGCGGTGAAACGACTCAAGGAGCGCCGCCGTCTGCTTCGACTCGGCGTACTCGCTGGCGACGAACAGGTGATCCGCGCCGACCATGTCGCGGACTTTGCGCCGCAACAGGTCACCGTTGACCACGTACTCGGCGTCGAACGGGCTGCGCACGGCCTCACGGAGAGCCAACGCATCCCCGGACGCCACGAACGCGCCAGCGGCCTCGGCGAACGCGGCACGCGCCGAGGCCTCCCGGCTCGCGCTGCGTCGCGCCTTGACCTTGTGGTGGATGAAGTCAGCGAGGATCGGTTCGTACCGGGCCTCGCACCAGCCGTGCAGTAGATCCGGGTCGGTGGCCAGCAGCTTCTCGACTAAGTCGTGCGCGACGAGCGGAGCCACATAATCCCCGTCGGGCAGTGCGGCATCGATAGCGGCGTTCATTTCGGCGAGGTAGTCACGGCCGGGCATGGGGACCTCCATGAAGCGCTTGGTGAGGGGGGAGCGACACCTGCCGTCGACTGACGTGCCCGCGCGCGTGCGCCCCGGACGGTGGCCGAGGACGGGCGCGGGACGGGGGAGGGGGGTCACGACTGCCCCGTCCACGGCAGCGCCAAGCCGTCGCCCTCGACGCGCGGCACGATGTGAATGTGCAGGTGCCGGACGGTCTGCGTGGCGGCCGGGCCGACCGAGGTGATCAGATTCAGGTCGCAGCCGATCAACTGCCCGAGCCCCGCCGCCCGCGCCATGACGGCGCCCGTCACGATCGGGTCGGTCAGCGCGTGGGCGACATGCACGCGGGGGATTACGAGCAGGTGGTCGGGCACGACGGGGTTGAGCGGGCGGATGGCGAGCGCGTCGGGCCAGTCCCCCACGATCGCGGCGGGGGCGCGTCCTGCGGCGATCTCGCAGAACGGGCACGGACTCTCGCTCATCGCAGCCCCACCGCCCTGGCGAGCAGGATCAGCACATTCCCGATCCCGTCCAGCGCGAGAGCGCCCACGAGCAGCGCGAACCCCGTCCCGACGGCCAGCCACGGCCACGGCGGGCGCCAACGCTTACGGCGGGTCACGGGTTCGCTCCGTCAGCGATTTCCGCGAGCACGTAGGCGTGGCACGGTTGGCCCTTCGTGCACCAGCAGCCGAGCCGTTTGCCACGCAGCATCGCCCGCGCGACCGCCACCAACTCCGGCCGGCCACGCCCACTCCCGGTACAGCTCGACCGCCTTCGCCGCGCCGCCGACCTGCTGCGCGCGGTACGGGTTGGCGAACTGCGACGCCGCCAGCTTCCAGCCGCCCTGCGTGCACTGGCGCCCGACGTACACGATGTCCGGCGCCCACTCCAGGCGCGGGCCGACCTCACGCTGACGGCCCTTGAGACAGATCGCGGTCGTGGTCACGAGGCGGCTCCGACGTCGAGCGCGCCCTGACTCAGGCGCTTGGCCGCCCGCTCGATCTGCGCCTCATCCGCCTCGATACCGATCGCCGAGCGGCCCTCAGAGATCGCGGCGGCAAGCGTGGAGCCGGAGCCCGCGAACGGGTCGATCACCAGGCCTTCGCGCGGACACCCGTACCTGATCAACGGGGCGAGCAGCCCCACCGGCTTCTCCGTCGGCGCGATGTTGCCCATACGGTGCATGGACCGCATCGCGATGACCGAGGTCATCAGGCGGGTGCCGTCGTCCCGCCAGCCGCTGCTGGCGTAGGCGCCCCGATGCCCGATCGCCTTCGCGCCCTGGTTGACCACGCGACCGTGCTCCACCACGCCGGTGGTGACGCGCTGTGGGTCGTGCCACACGTCACGCCACGCGCCGCGGTAGAAGAACGCGATTTGCTCGTGGATGCGTCGGAAGCGGTCCGCGTCGGGTCCGGAGGGGTTGTGCTTCTGCCAGATCACGTCGTGGGAGAGTTTGAATCCGGCCGCCGCGTACTCGGCCCAGTGGGCGCCGAACATGCGCAGCGTGCCGAAGCACCACAGGGATCGGCCGACTTCGGCGACAGCGTTGAGCCAGCCTTCGGGCCAGGCGTCCCAGGCGTGGCGAGTCTCGCCATAGGGCGGATCGGCGATGATCAGGTGCTCGGGTTCGAACACGTTCAGCTGCGGCAGGATTTCGCGGCAGTCGCCCAGCCACAGCTGGACCCGGCCGTCGTCGAAGTAGGGCGTGGCCATCACTCGCCGCCCGTCTTGTCGTGCCCGATGGCGTGCTTGACCGCCGCGCCGACGACACCCAGCAACTTCTCGGCCTTCGCGAGCTTCTCGCCGAGCGCGGCGACGGTCAGTTCCAGTTCGGCGATGCGCGTCCGTGCCGCGTCCCGCTCTGACGCGAGCCGGGCCTGCGCGTCCTGCCGCAGCGACCGCTCCTGCGCCAGCTCCGCCGTCTTGCCGCGCAGCTGCGTACGCAGGGCCTGGTTGCGCTGCCGCAGGGTGTCGTCGATCCGGTCGTCGATCGCGGCCAGCACGCGGCCGGTCGAGGTGTTGCTGTAGGACGGCCGGGGAGTGGGCCAGTCCGCGTCGCGCCGGTTCTCCCCGGGGTCGCGGTCGGACGGCAGCGGGGCCGGGATGATGCCGACCTGGTCGGGCGTCAGGATCGAGCCGAACCTGACCAGGCGTCCGGTGTGCGGGTCGGGCGTGGCGTACCCGACCAGCTCCGCGCCGCTGCGCGCGGCCTGGAGCGCCGCAGCCTCGGCCTCGGCGTGCGGGCCGGTCGGCAGGGTGCCCACGGGCGGCTGCGGGTCGCTGGTCGGGTGCTCGTGGCGGCCGGCGTCCGGGTGTGCGTCGGCGGGGCGCGGGATGTCCGCGTCGGGGAAGGCGGCGGCGAAGGACATCAGGAGTCCACCGCCTGCGGCGCCAGGTCGATGGTCCAGGCGGAGGCATACGCGTCGAACGACTCGCTCGGATCGGTCGGCTTGACCGGCAGCTGCACACCGAGGAAGTTGTGGCCGGTCACGATCACCGCGTTGAGCGCCCCCGTGAACCGGAAGTGCAGCGGCTCGATGTCCGAGGACCGCCAGCGCGCCAAGAGCTGGGGGTTGAAGGCCATCTTGCGTACCGCCGCGGACTCGCTCGACTGCGTCTGGAGGCACCTGCGCACCAGGTCGCGCCAGTCGTACGGGAGCACGTCGGGCGCGGGCACGTACTTGGCGCTCACGTCATCGCGGTGTTCAATGTCCCCTTCCTTGCGGACCAGCACTTGCGCGGCGGCGATCGGCGGTCTGCCGTCACTGACCAGCAGGCGCGTGTAGAAGTCGGTCGGGGCGGACCATGGCTGGCCGTCGTCGAACGCCTCATCGTCGGCGATCTTCGCCAGATGTGCGGCGTCGCGCGGGTAGAGCAGGACGCTGAACGGCTGCGCGTCGGGGTTCAGCTCGCGGTCGAGCAGTTCGCGGGCGACGGCGAGGGTGAAGCGGTCGGTGGCCACCGCGTACAGGTGCGTGCCGTCCGATTCGAGCCGGACGACGGACAGGTCGCTGCGCTCGTCGGTGCCCGCGTGGTCGATGACCTGCCGGATGATGCGGGAGAGGCGGCGGCTGGAAACGGTCTGGTGATCGGTCATGATCGGGTCCTTAAAGTCTTGGTGTCCCCTCCCGCGCGGGAGAGTGCGGCTCACCGCGCGGGAGGGAGATCAGGGGTTACTTGCCGAGCTGGGGCGTCAGCCGAAGCTGCGCCAGGGCGATACCGCGCGACGCGCACGGCGGGGAGCAGTACCAAGCCGCGGGGAGCGTCGAGGCCTTGACCACGACGTAGATCCAGCCGCGCGGCACCTGCGGGCGCGGAAGGCCCGCAGCGGCGGCGATAGCGCCCGCGTCGACCTCGCCGCAACCCGGAGTCGCGCAGTTCTCGGTCACGTCCGGGTTGCGGCCGACCACCGTGCGCGGCGGCATGCCACGGTCCGGATCGGGATTCGGCTTACGAGGCATCGCGGTCACGCCCCTTGCGCAGGCTCCGCTCCGCGCGCAGGCGGCGCACCATCGGCGACTCCCACACCGCGTACGCCACCACGGCGGCGACCACGATCACGGCGACGGCGGTCTTCACTGGCCGGCCGCCAGACGGTCCGCGGCGGCCGACTCCTTACGGCAGGCCTCGCAGTCCGGATCGAACTCGTCCTCGTGCGCGTGCCCCTCGACGACTTCTTCGCCGGGTGGAGCGACCGGGTGCGGCATCGGCATCGACACCGCGGCCAGCGGCGGCTTACCCGCCTCGGCGGCGACCTCGGCATGCGCGCGCAACCGCTCCCGCATGTACTCCGCCGAGGTCGGCACCCACTTCGCCAGGCGGTGTGCAGCGGTCTTCAGCCACATCGCCTCTTCGTGGTTAACCCACGGCGAGTAGGGCGAATCCGCGCCCTTCGACATGGCCTTGGCTTCCATGACCTTGGCCCGGTTGAGCACGACGACCTTCGATGTCGCACCGTCCCGCATGATCGCGTAGGCGTACACCAGGCGCAGGGCGCCCCGGTCCGCATCCCAGTCGATCTCGTGCAGCGGGCGCTCGTCGCGGCCAGGCGCGTACTTGAACAGGTCGCGTTCGCGCACCACCTCGACGATCACCGAGGACACCGCGCCGGCGCGGTAGATCAGCTCAATCTCACCCTGATAGCCGCGGATGCCCTGGATCTCGGGGACACCCTTAACCTTGCGGACCGTCAGGTAGTACTGCTCCGTGCCCGGCTCCAAGCCGAGCCGGGCAGCCTCCATCAGCGCGCCCATAAGGGCGGCCGGGTTGTTCGCCGCCGCAGCGGCGATATTCGGGTCGCGGCGCAGCACCGAGACGGCGAGGCGCACGAACGTGTCGGGCTTGACGTGCGACGGCATGACCATCGCGAGGTCGCCCTTGTACTGCTCGATCATGGCGCTGGGGCCGTTCTCGCGGACCGCGACGGCGCCGCTTACGGTGTTGGTCGTCATGCTGCGGTCCCCCTGTTTCGTGCAGGCTGAAGGCTGTACGTCTTGCCGTCGCGAACCGTGCGCGTAGCGACCGGGTCGGTGAAGCACACTGCGCGGCGGCCGGTTCCGATCGCGTCGAGCACGACCGAAGCGGCACGCTGCTTCTCTGTCTTCGCCGCCGCGTACCTCGCGAGCGCGTCGAAGTACTCGTCACGCATCGGGACAGGCACTTCGACGTCGATGTCGTCCAGGCCGTCGGGCAGGTCTTTGACCATGCGGTACGTGGCGTCGTGGCCGTCGATCGGGGGACGGATCCCGGCCGCGACCGAGGCCATGAACGCCTCGGCGCGCTCGCGCATCAGCGCGGTGTCGTCGGCGTCGGCGTCGATGACGTACTCGCGGAACTCGCCGGTCGAGCCGACGAACGCGGTCAGGTAGGTGCGGGTGATGCCGAAGGTGTCGGCGTACCAGCGGCATTGCGCCTGGTAGTAGGGCGGCACCTGGTCGGTGCCTTCCTCGCCGAACTTCTCCGGGTAGAGGGCGAACTTCGCCTCGTGGATCGCGGTCAACCGCCCGTTCTCGTAGACCAACTGGTCCGGGTTGGCGATCTGCCAGCGGCGCTGCCGGTTGCGGAAGGTGCCGCCGCGGCGCGTCTCCAGGTCGGGGTGCCGTTCAGCGAATACCTCGCAGATCACCGGCTCCAGGCGGCGTCCCGCCTCCATCTCGGTGTTCGCTTCGCGCGGCGGGACGGCGCCGGCCTTGCGGTGCCACAGGGAGAAAGGCGACTCCCAGATCGAGATGTCGAGTACGGCGGAGATCTCGCTGCCGCCGATACCGTCCATGCGGGCGGCGTGCCACTCGGGCGAGCCGTGCTCGAACACGCCGATCAGTTCGGCGTCGCCCACGGTCGGCAGTTCGAACAGGGTGTCAGTGCTCAACGCCGACAC
>DATCRO010000951.1:0-3064 GCA_036569025.1 Burkholderiaceae bacterium | reverse complement strand
CCGCCTGTGGCCTGCGCGCCTGCCCGAGTTCGATGTCTGCGCGGTGCAGCTGCCCGGCCGCGCGAACCGGCTGTTCGAGCCGGCACTGACCGATGTCCATGCCGTCGTCGAAGCGCTGGTCGACGCCGTGCGGCCGCTGCTCGATCGCCCCTACGTTCTCTTCGGCCACAGCATGGGCACGCTCGTCGCATGCCTGCTCGCGCGACGCCTGCGCGCGCTGGGCGCGCCGCTGCCAGAACGGCTGTTCGTCTCGGGGCGCCAGCCGCCGCACCGGCCGTTCCCCGAACTGGCCATGGACGGCCTGACCGACGCGCAGGTGCTCGACGCGGTGCAGCGCCATTTCGGCGGCCTGCCCGCCGAGGTGCTGGAGACGCCCGAACTGCTGGAGCTCGTGCTGCCCACGCTGCGCGCCGACTTCGCCCTGCTCGCGGGCCACCGCGACACCGCGGCCGACCCGCTGCCGTTGCCCATCGTCACGCTCGGCGGCGACGACGATCCCTGGGCCGCGCCGGAGCGCCTCGCCCCGTGGCAGGCCTGCACGTCGCTGCCGCTGCGCACGCACCGGTTCGCCGGCGGGCATTTCTACCTCGACGACCGGCTCGACGAGGTGCTGGCCGTGCTGCGCGCCGAATGCGCTGCGCCGGCCGCCAGCGCGATGGCGGGTGGCCTCGCATGATCTTCGCGCGGCAGATCCATTCGTTCGCGTTCTCCACGGGGCTGTCGACGCTGTTCGCGCGCAGCCGCCGGGCCTACCGCGTCATCATGTTCCATGGTGTCGGCGACACGCACATGCCCGTCGAGGCCTTCGAGGCCAACCTGCGCTGGATGGCCGAGCGTTTCCACGTCGTGCCGCTGGCCGACATCGTGCAGCGCATCGAGCAGGGCCGCATGCCCGACGCGCGCGGCGAGGTGGCCCTGACCTTCGACGACGGCCTGGGCAACCATTTCAAGCAGGCCTGGCCGGTGCTCAGGCGGTTGGGCCTGCCGGCGTCGTTCTTCATCTGCCCCGACCTGATCGACGGCCGGCGCTGGATCTGGAACCAGGAGGCGCGCGCGCGGCTCAAGCGCATGACGGCCGCCGAGCGCGGCCGGTTCGCGCAGGCCGAGATGCGGATGCAGACCGACGCCATCGAGCCCCTGGTGCAGCGCATGAAGCAGCTCGCGCTCGCCGACCGCGAACGCGTCGAGGCCGCGCTGCGCGCGCGCACGCCGGACTTCGAGCCGACGCCGCAGGAGCACGAACACTACGACCCGATCACCTGGGAACAGGTGCGCGAGCTCGATCCGTCGCTGATCACCATCGGCTCGCACACGCTGAGCCACCCGATCCTGCCGACGATCGGCGACGCCGCCCTCGAGCACGAGGTCAACGAGAGCCGGCGCGTGCTCGAGGCGCGCCTCGGACGCCCCGTCGACCTGTTCTGCTACCCGAACGGATCGCACGACGAGCGCGTGTACGCGCACGTCTCGCGCAGCTACCGCGCGGCCATCACCACCAACTATGGCCTGGCCCGGCCCTCCAGCGACCTGCATCGCCTGATGCGCATCCCCGCGGCGGCCAACCTGCCGCTGATGGCCTGGCGCATGCATTGGCCCAACGGCTGACGCACGCATAATCCTGGCCGCGTTCATCCCACCGGTCCCAGATCGTGCATACCGTCCTCTTGCTGGACGCCGACAGCCGCGTCGGCACCGCCTGCCTGCAGTCGCTCGGCCCCGCCGGCCATCGCGTGCATGTCGCCGTGCGCCGCCTGGGCGCGCCGGCCGAGAGCTCGCGCTGGTGCCATCGCGTCCACGTGCAGCCGGTGGCCGAGCCCGTCGACGCCGGCGTCGCCTGGCTGTCCGAGCTGGACGCGCGCTTCGGCTTCGCACTCGTGGTGCCCACCACCGAGGCCTCGCTGCGCTGGCTGCGCGCGATGCCCGAGGACCACCCGGTGCGCCGCAAGGCGGTGCTGCCCGGCGACGCCGCGCTCGATGCCGCGCTGGACAAGTCGCGCACGGGACGCATCGCCCGCGAGCTCGGCCTGCCCGTGCCGGCCACGCGCGAGCTGGCGCAGTGTCCGCGCGACGTGCC
The DNA here is from genome assembly GCA_036569025.1 of Burkholderiaceae bacterium. Classification (GTDB taxonomy): domain Bacteria; phylum Pseudomonadota; class Gammaproteobacteria; order Burkholderiales; family Burkholderiaceae_C; genus Scleromatobacter. The sequence goes on along the minus strand of DATCRO010000951.1, from coordinate 990 downwards.
GTGGCCCGAGGAAACGCGCCGCCCGCCGGCTGCCTGGCCCGTGGTGCTCAAGCCCGTGCGCAGCAAGGTGGTGCGCGGCGGCAAGCTGGCGTCGCTGGCCGTGGCCGTCGTGCATGACGAGGCGACGCGCGCGCTGACGCTGTCGTCCTGGCTGCCGGACACGCCCGTGCAGGAGCAGGCCTGGGTGCCGGGCCGCGGCATCGGCGTCGAGGTGCTGTACGAGCACGGCCGCATGGCGTGGCACTTCGTCCACGAGCGCCTGCACGAGTGGCCGCTGACCGGTGGTGCGAGCACGCTGCGCCGCGCGGCCGGGCCCGAACCGGAGCTGGTGGAGATGACGCGGCGGCTGCTCGATCACCTGCAGTGGCACGGCGTCGCGATGGTCGAATGGCGGCGCGACGCCGGCGGCGCCGTCCACCTGATGGAGATCAATCCGCGCCTGTGGGGCTCGCTGCCGCTGACGATCGCCGCCGGCGTGCCGGTCCCGCTGGGCCTGCTGTCGCTGGCCACCGGCGAGCCGCTCGCGCCCGTGCGCGGCTGGCGCGTCGGCGTGACGGCGCGCAACCTGTCCAACGACATCCAGTGGTTCATCGACAACCTGCGCGCCAATCGGCGCGACCCGATGCTGCTGACGTCCTCGCCCTGGCGCGCCGCGCTCGGCTGGCTGCGCGTGCTGACCGGCCGCGAGACCTGGGACGGCTGGTCCTGGCGCGACCCGGCCATCGCGCGCGAGGAGCTCTCGCACCTGGTGCACAAGCGCTTCGCGGGCATCGCCGAGCGCGTCGCCCGGCGCGCCGCGCTGTCGCGCGCGCGCAGGCACCACGCCACGCTGCGCCGCGAATCGGGCGCGCTCGCCCGGCCCGTCGGCTCGGTGCTGTTCCTGTGCCTGGGCAACCTGTGCCGCAGCCCGTTCGCCGAGGTCGCGGCGGCCCAGCGCCTGGCCGGCGTGGCGATCGCCAGCGCGGGCTTCCTGTCGCACGACGGCCGCCC
>DATCRO010000950.1:0-4692 GCA_036569025.1 Burkholderiaceae bacterium | reverse complement strand
TCGGCCTGCTGCGCCGCGCACTTTCAGCGGGCACCAGTCGTGAAGGCCGACTGCTGGAGAAGACGTCGAGGATCGACGGCCGCTCTCGGGACTGGATCAGGGAGCGGATGCCGGCATTGTATCGGTAGCCGCCGGGGTGGTCGGCCGAAAAGGGGGATAACCCGCGGATTCCACGTTTGTCCCGACAGGGTGCTTCCTATAATCGCCGGCCTGACCAGCTCAACCGCCTGCGCCAAAAGCGACCGCGGCCCCCGATGAACCTTCTCAAGGCCGCTTCGACGGTATCGCTGCTGACGCTCGCCTCGCGCGTGTCCGGCCTGGTGCGTGACCAACTGATCGCCGCGAGCTTCGGCGCCAGCGGCTTCACCGACGCCTACAACGTCGCCTTCCGCATCCCCAACCTGCTGCGCCGGCTGTTCGCCGAAGGCGCGTTCTCGCAGGCCTTCGTGCCGCTGCTGGCCAACACGCGCATCTCCGAGGGCGACGCCGCCACGCACAAGCTGGTCGACGCAGTCGCGACCGTCCTGGGCTGGGTGCTGCTCGTCACCTGCGTGATCGGCGTGCTGGCGGCGCCGGCGCTGGTCTGGGCGCTGGCCTCGGGCCTGGAGCGCTTCGACGCGGCGGTCGTGATGACGCGCGTCATGTTCCCGTACATCGGCTTCATGTCGATGGTGGCGCTGTCGGCCGGCATCCTCAACACCTGGGGCCGCTTCTCGATCCCCGCGGCCACGCCGATCCTGCTCAACATCGCCATCATCGTGGCCGCGCGCGGCCTCACGTCCACGTTCGAGGCGCACGGCCTGCCGGGCGTCTACGCGCTGTCGGTCGGCGTGATGCTGGGCGGCGTGCTGCAGGCGGCCATCCAGATCCCGGCGCTCAAGGCGCTCGGGCTGATGCCGCACATCCGCACGACCTGGCGCGGCCTCGTCGAGGCGCGCCACCATCCGGGCGTGGGCCGCGTGCTCAAGCAGATGTCGCCGGCGCTGCTGGGGGTGTCGGTGGCGCAGGTGTCGCTGCTGATCAACACGCAGATCGCGTCGCACCTGGCCACCAAGTCGGTGTCCTGGCTGACGTACGCCGACCGGCTGATGGAGTTCCCCACCTCGCTGCTGGGCGTGGCGCTGGGGGTGGTGCTGATCCCGCAGCTGTCGGCGGCGCGCGCGCGCGGCGACAAGGAAGGCTACGCCGGCATGATCGACTGGGGCCTGCGCCTGGTCGTTCTGCAGACGCTGCCGTGCGCGATCGCGCTGCTCGTGTTCGCGCGGCCGCTGCTGGCCGTGCTGTTCCACTACGGCCACTTCCAGGCCGCCGACGTGCTGGGCACCGTCCCGGCGCTGGAAGGCTACGGCCTGGGGCTGCTGGGCATCGTCAGCGTGAAGATCCTGGCGCCCGGCTACTTCGCGCAGCTGGACACCCGCACCCCGGTGCGCATCGCCATCGCCGTGCTGGTGTTCACGCAGCTGATGAACCTGCTGTTCGTGTTCGGCCTGCACATCGGCGTGGGCGGCCTCGCGCTGTCGATCGGCCTGGGCGCCTCGCTCAACGCCTGCTGGCTGCTGGTGGGCCTGATCCGCCTGGGCGTCTACAAGCCGCAACCGGGCTGGTTCGGCTTCCTGGCGCGCGCGCTCGTCGCCACGGCGTTGCTGGGCGCCTGCCTGGTCTGGGCCGACCACTCGATCGACTGGCTGGACCGCTCGCACCCGATGCTGCGCGCGGCCAAGATGGCCGGCGTGCTGGGCGGCGTGGCGCTGCTGTACGTGGCGGTGCTGTCGGTGATGGGCATCAAGCTCAGGCAGTTCGTGCGCAAGGCCTGACCCGGGCCGTCATCCTGCGACTCCGCTTCGCTGCGCGCAGCGGTGACCGCCTGGGTGGCACCGACCCCTTCGGGTTTTGGGCAAGAAACCCGCAACTCCACGGGTCTACACTCACCCCATGGCCCCGGTTCCGCGTCCCACGCCGACCTTCAACGCGCCGAGCGCGCTGGAGTATTTCGACGCGCTGGTGGCCGACGACGAGCAGTTCCCGCTGCTGGAGGCGGCCATCGCCATCGCGCAGGACGACCGTCCAGGACTGGACGTCGAATCGGTCCTGGCCGACGTCGACGCGCTGGCGCTCCGCCTGAAGAACCGGCTGGCGGCCGATGCGCCCGTCACGCACAAGCTGCGCACGCTCAACCGCTACTTCTTCGAGGAGCTGGGCTTCGCCGGCAACGTCAACGACTACCACGACCCGGCCAACAGCTACGTGCCGGACGTGCTGGCGCGCCGGCGCGGGATCCCCATCACGCTGGCGCTGCTGTACATGGAGATCGCCGGTCACATCGGGCTGCGCGCCGAAGGGGTGTCGTTTCCTGGCCACTTCCTGGTCAAGCTGCGGCTGCCGCAGGGCGAGGTCGTGATCGACCCGTTCACGGGGCAGTCGCTGTCGCGCAGCGACCTGGAGGAGCGCCTGGACCTCGTGCGCCAGGCCAGCGCCATGCGCGACGCCTTCGACGTGCCCCTGGGCCTGTTCCTGCAGGCCGCCGGCCCGCGCGACATCATCGGCCGCATGCTGCGCAACCTGCGCCAGATCCACCAGGGCCGCGGCGACGTCCCGCGCCTGCTGGCCGTGCTCGACCGCCAGCTGGTGCTCGAGCCCGAGGACTGGGACACGTACCGCCTGCGCGGCGACCTGCTCGACGGCCTGGGCCGCACGGAGGAGGCCGCCGTCGACTGGGGCCTGTACCTGGAGCACACCCCCGACGCCGCGGACGCCGACGTGCTGCAGCGCCGCATCCTGGCGGCGCGCTCGCAACGCCACTGACGGCGGCGCGGGGCAGGGGAGCCCGGGCGCCCTACAATGCGCGGTTGCAGTCCGCTCGAGGCCGCGCTTCCCCTGCGGCGGCCTTTTCCGGGCCGCGACCGGCGTCCGCTTCGCGATGGCCGGTTTCCACGCCGCCCCCGACCCTACATGACCCTGTCCCCCGCCCAGCAACGCGCTCTGACCTGGCTCGCCCTGGCCGTGGCGGCGTTCCTGCTGCTGTGGGTGCTGGGCCCGGCGCTGAGCCCGCTGATCCTGGCGCTGGTGTTCGCCTACCTGCTGTGGCCGATGGTGCGCATGCTCGAGCGCCGCGCCCGGCTGCCGCGGGCGCTGGCCACGACGGTCACCGTGCTGTTCGCGATGGCCGCGGTCACGGCGCTGGCGCTGCTGCTGGTTCCCATCGTCACGACCGCGCTGCCGCAGCTGCGCGCGCAATGGCCGCAGCTGCTGGACAAGTTCAACCACGTCGTCGCGCCGCGCCTGCAGGAGCTGGGCATCGCGGTGGACACCGACACGGTCAAGGCGTCGATCCTGAAGTCCTTCGACGGCAACATGGAGGAGTGGGGCCAGAAGCTGCTGCTGTCGGCGCGCATCGGCGGCAGCTGGCTGGCCACCCTCGTGGGCTTCCTGGTGCTGGTGCCGGTGCTGGTGTTCTACCTGCTGGTCGACGCCGAGTCCGTGACCGCCGGCGCCTGGAACCTCGTGCCGTTGCGCTCGCGCGAGCGCCTGGCCGCCTTCCTGCGCGAGTGCGACACGATGCTGCGCCAGTACCTCAAGGGCCAGCTGGCCGTGATGGTGGCGATGGCGCTGATCTACCCGGCCGGCCTGATGCTGACGGGCCTGAACCTGGCGTGGCCGATCGGCGTGTTCACCGGCCTGGCCGTGTTCATCCCGTACCTGGGCTACACCACCGGCCTGGTGCTGGCGCTGATGTCGGCCGCGATCCAGTTCACCGGCTGGCACGGCGTGGCGGCGGTCGCGGCCGTCTACGGCATCGGCCAGGTGCTCGAGAGCTTCGTGCTCACGCCGCGCCTGGTGGGCGAGCGCATCGGCCTGAGCCCGCTGGCGGTCATCCTGGCGCTGCTGGTGTTCGGCGAGGTGTTCGGCTTCGTCGGCGTGCTCGTGTGCCTGCCGGTGACGGCGCTGATGGTGGTGGCGCTGCGCCACGCGATGGCGGCCTACCGCGCCAGTGGGTTCTACCGGACATGAGCGCGCACGGCCGATCCGAAGCGCGAATGCCGGAGTGCGCAGCACGCAGGATGGTCGCATGCGACAGCTGATCCTCGACCTCGCCTGGGATCCGGTGCCCGCGTTCGCCGGTTTCCTGCCCGGCGACAACGCCGCGGTGGTCGCCGAGCTGCGCGAACAGTCGTGGCCCGGCGCGCCGGTCTACCTGTGGGGGCCCGCCGGCGCCGGCAAGACGCAGCTGTTGCGCGAGCTGCAGGCGCGCGCGATCGAGGCGGGCCAGGTGGCGCAGTGGTTCGACGCCGCGTCGTCGACGCCGTGGAACCTGGCCGAGGACGCCGCGCTGGTGCTGCTGGACGGCGTCGACCAGTGGACGGCGGAGCAGCAGCACGCGGCCTTCCTGTTGTTCGTGGAGGCCGCCAGCCGCGCCGGCGGCGTGCTCGACGCGCTGGCCGACGGCGTCGCCGGCGCCGCGCTGGCCCTGGCCGAAACCTCGGCGTCGGGCGTGCGCCTGGGCGTGCAGTTCGCCTCCGCCGGCCGCTTCCCGCCGGTCGACCTGCAGGTGCGCGAGGACCTGCGCACGCGCCTGGGCTGGGGCCCGGTGCACCAGGTGCATCCCCTGGCCGAGGCCGGCACGCGCGACGCGCTGCACCAGGAGGCGCGCCGCCGCGGCATCGTGCTGGGCGACGAGGTGCTGGACTACATCCT
>DATCRO010000949.1:0-6499 GCA_036569025.1 Burkholderiaceae bacterium | reverse complement strand
GTACATCGCGGCCAGCCGCCCGCCGTCGTCGGGGCCGAAGCCGGCGGCGCGATGGGCGCCGGCCGCCTGGCCTGGCTCGCGCTGGGCCGCGATGAACGCGAGGTCTGCCGCCCCCCGGCGCCGCGCGCCCTCTTCCAGCCGCGCGCAGCGCGCCGCCCCGCGCTGCAGGCCCGCCTCGAACGCTTCCGCGCGCTCTATCGCCACACCCGCGAGCTGATGCCGCGTCACTGATTCCTTCCCTCCAGGAGACCCCGCCATGTCCGACTACTTCGCCGGCATCGACAAGATCCGCTACGCCGGCCCGCAATCGACCGACCCGCTGTCCTTCAAGTGGTACGACAAGGACCGCATCGTCCTGGGCAGGCGCATGGAGGACCAGCTGCGCTTCGCCGTCTGCTACTGGCACTCGTTCTGCTGGAACGGGTTCGATCCGTTCGGCTACGACGGCACGTTCGATCGCCCGTGGCATCGCGTGGCCGATCCGATGGAAGCGGCCAAGGCCAAGCTCGACGTCGCCTTCGAGTTCTTCGCCAAGCTGGGCGCGCCGTTCTACTGCTTCCACGACCGCGACGTCGCCCCCGAAGGCAGCACGCCGCGGGAGAGCGTCGACAACTTCCGCCGCATCGTCGACCTCATGGGCGAGAAGCAGGCCGCCACCGGCGTCAAGCTGCTGTGGGGCACGGCCAACCTGTTCAGCCACCGGCGCTTCATGAGCGGCGCGGCGACGAACCCGAATCCCGAGATCTACGCGCTCGCCGCGCTGCAGGTCAAGGAAGCGATGGACGCGACCAGGCGCCTGGGCGGCGCCAACTACGTGCTGTGGGGCGGCCGCGAGGGCTACGAGACGCTGCTCAACACCGACCTGGCGCGCGAGTCGCGCCAGTACGGCCGCTTCCTGCAGATGGCCGTGGAGCACAAGCACAAGCTCGGCCTGCCCGGCTACGTGCTGATCGAGCCCAAGCCGCGCGAACCCACCAAGCACCAGTACGACTACGACGTCGCCACCGTGCACGGCTTCCTGCGCCAGTACGGGCTGGAGAACGAGGTCAAGGTCAACATCGAGGCCAACCATGCGACGCTGTCGGGCCACAGCTTCGAGCACGAGATCGCCACTGCCGTCGCCCTCGGCCTGTTCGGATCGCTGGACATGAACCGCGGCGACATGCAGTGCGGCTGGGACACCGACCAGTTCCCCAACAACCTGCCCGAGACGGCGCTCGCGCTGTACCACGTGCTGCGCGGTGGCGGCCTCACGCACGGCGGGCTGAACTTCGACGCCAAGGTGCGCCGCCAGTCGATCGATCCGGCCGACCTGTTCCACGGCCACGTCGGCGCGATGGACCTGTGCGCCCGTGCGCTGCTGGCGGCCGAACGCATGGTCACCGACGGCCGCCTGGCGCGCGATCTGGACGCGCGCTACGCGGGCTGGGACGGCGACGTCGGCCGCAAGCTGCTGTCGCCCGGGACGTCCCTCGACGACGCCGCGTCCCATGCCCTCCAGCGCAACGTCGACGAGCGGCCGGTGTCCGGGCGCCAGGAGGCGTGGGAGAACCTGGTCAACGAATTCGTGGCCTGAGCGTGACGCGGGCGCAAAGGGGTCTGGCCTCTCCTTGCTCGCGCCATGGTGCGCAGCGGAGCCACGCCGCCGCCGCGATGCGAGGACAGGCCTGACCCCGATCGTCAGCCGGGGATCGGGGTCAGGCCTGTCCTCGATCCGCGTTCGAGACCGCGGCGTACCGGACGCCGCACGGCGCGGCTCTCGGAGAGGCCAGACCCCTTACACGCCCTGCCGGATCAGGTGGTCGAACGCGCCCAGGGCGGCCTTGGCGCCGTCGCCGGTGGCGATGATGATCTGCTTGAACGGCACCGTCGTGACGTCGCCGGCGGCAAACACGCCGGGCACCGAGGTCTGGCCGCGCGCGTCGACCACGATCTCGCCGTGCCTGGTGAGCTCCATCGTGCCCTTGAGCCACTCGGAGTTGGGCACCAGGCCGATCTGCACGAACACGCCTTCGAGCTCGACGTGCTTGGCCTCGCCGTTGCGGCGGTCGGTGTACGTCAGGCCATTGACCTTGCCGTCGGCGCCGGTGATCTCGGTGGTCTGCGCCTGCACGTGGACGTCGACGTTGGCCAGGCTCTTGAGCTTGTCGACCAGCACCGCGTCGGCGCGCAGCGCCTCGCCGAACTCCAGCAGCGTGACGTGGCCCACGATGCCGGCCAGGTCGATCGCCGCCTCGACGCCCGAGTTGCCGCCGCCGATCACGGCCACGCGCTTGCCCTTGAACAGCGGGCCGTCGCAGTGCGGGCAGTACGCCACGCCCTTGTTGCGGTACTCCTTCTCGCCCGGCACGTTCACTTCGCGCCAGCGGGCGCCGGTGGAGACGATGACGGTCTTGCTCCTGAGCGTTGCGCCGTTCTCCAGCGTCACGCCGATCAGGCCGTCCGCGCCCGCGGGCTCGAGCTTGGTCGCGCGCTGCAGGTTCATGATGTCGACGTCGTAGCGCTTGGCGTGGTTCTCCAGCGCCGCGGCGAACTTCGGGCCGTCCGTCTCGAGCACCGAGATGAAGTTCTCGATGCTCATGGTGTCCATCGTCTGGCCGCCCATGCGCTCGGCCAGCAGGCCGGTGCGGATTCCCTTGCGCGCCGCGTACACGGCCGCGGCCGCGCCCGCGGGGCCGCCGCCGACGATCAGCACGTCGAAGGCGTCCTTGCCGCCCAGCTTGGCGGCGTCGCGCGCCGCCGAGCCGGAGTCGAGCTTCTTGACGATCTCGTCCACCTCCATCCGCCCCTGGCCGAAGTGCTGGCCGTTCAGGTAGACCATCGGCACCGCGAGCACCTGGCGGCTCTCGACCTCGTCGCGAAACAGGCCGCCGTCGATGACCACGCTCTGGATGCGCGGGTTCAGCACGGCGAGCAGGTTCAGCGCCTGGACGACGTCCGGGCAGTTGTGGCACGTGAGGCTCATGTAGGTCTCGAAGCGCAAGTCGCCGTCGAGGCCCTTGATCTGCTCGATCAGCTCCTGCTCGATCTTGGGCGGATGGCCGCCGACCTGCAGCAGCGCCAGCACCAGCGAGGTGAACTCGTGGCCCATCGGGATCGCCGCGAAGCGGATGCGCTCGGACTCGCCATCGCGGGCCAGCGAGAACGACGGCCGGCGCGCATCCGTGCCGTCGGTCCGGAGGGTGATCTTGTCGGTCAGGCCGACGATGTCGCGCAGGAACTCGTGCATCTCCTGCGAGGACGGGCCTTCGTCCAGCGAGGCCGTGATGGTGAAAGGCAGCTTCACGCGCTCGAGGTAGGCCTTGAGCTGTGCCTTCAGGTTGTCGTCGAGCATGCGGGGACTCCTTCTTCTAACCATTCAGATGATCGGACAAGCGGCGGGGGCGGCCTTCGAACCGCGCCCGGCGCGTCGCTCGCGCGGTCCCCTCCCGGGCGCCGGCGAGCGCAAGACAGCGACTTCAGATCTTTCCGACGAGGTCGAGCGACGGAGCGATGGTCTTCGCGCCTTCGTTCCACTTGGCCGGGCAGACTTCGCCCGGATGCGCGGCGGTGTACTGGGCGGCCTTGAGCTTGCGCAGGGTTTCCTTGACGTCGCGGGCGATCTCGTTGCTGTGGATCTCCAGCGTCTTGATGGTGCCTTCCGGGTTGATGATGAAGGTGCCGCGCAGCGCCAGGCCTTCTTCCGGGATGTGCACGCCGAAGGCGTTGGTCAGCGCGTGCGTCGGGTCGCCGACCAGCGGGAACCTGGCCTTGCCGACGGCCGGCGAGGTCTCGTGCCACACCTTGTGCGAGAAGTGCGTGTCGGTCGTGACGATGTAGACCTCGGCTCCCAGCCTCTGGAACTCGGCGTAGTTGTCGGCGGCGTCTTCCACTTCGGTCGGGCAGTTGAAGGTGAAGGCGGCCGGCATGAAGATCAGCACGGACCACTTGCCCTTGAGGGTCTCGTCGCTGACGGTGATGAACTTCCCGTTGTGGAAGGCTTCGGTCTTGAAGGGTTGGACTTGGGTGTTGATCAGGGACATCTTGCATCCTCGTTGGGGTTGGCGGTGATTCGGAATGACTGAATCATAAGCTATTGGCTATCACTTCGTGATTTTCAATAGCTATCGTTGCGATAGGGCCGCCTCGCTCACGACGGCTCCATCCCGGGCAGGCACTATGGCAAATCTATGATTTCCTGGTCTTTGATAGAAACTATCGGGCCGATAGTCGCAGGCGAACGATGTGGACTTGATGGCCGTCAGATGACAGGGGTGGCGGGTGCGCCTACAATGAATGAGAATGGTTCTTCTTTAGAACTCCAGCGCCTCTCCTTTGAAACGCCATGCCTGGACAAGTGCTCGCCCGCCTCGCCGAACCGACGTCGCCCCACGCCGTCGATGACGCGCGCGACCGCGGCACGGTCGCGCCGGCGCCCGCCACCGTGCCGCTGACCCGGCTGCCGCGCAACGCCACCGGCACCGTGGCCGGCGTGCGCGTCGAGGCGCTGGGGCCCGACGGCACGCTCGACCCGGACGTGGAGCGCATGGCGTTGCGCCTGATCGAGATCGGCTTCGTGCAAGGCGCGAGCCTGCGCGTGATCGCCTTCGGCCAGCCGGGCGACGACCCGATCGGCGTGCGGGTGGGCGGCCGTGGCGGCGTCAGCACGTTCGCGCTGCGGCGCGCGGAAGCGGCCTGCGTGCAGGTTTGGCCGGACAGGCAATCATGAGCTCCGCCACTCTGGACAGCCGCCAGATCGCGCTGCTGGGCAACCCGAACTGCGGCAAGACCGCGCTGTTCAACCTGCTCACCGGCAGCCGCCAGAAGGTGGCCAACTACGCCGGCGTCACCGTCGAACGCAAGGAAGGCCTGCTGACGCTGCCGTCCGGCAAGCAGGTGCGCGTGCTGGACCTGCCGGGCGCCTACAGCCTGAACGCGACCAGCGCCGACGAGACCGTCACGCGCGACGTCGTCCAGGGCAAGCGCGCGGGCGAGGCGCCGCCCGACCTGCTGGTGTGCGTCACCGACGCCACCAACCTGCGCCTGACGCTGCGCCTGGTCATCGAGGCGCGGCGCCTGAAGCGGCCCATGCTGGTCGCGCTGAACCTGGCCGACGTCGCCCGCAAGCGCGGCATCCACATCGACGTCCGCAAGCTCGAGGCCGAGCTGGGCGTGCCGGTGGTCGAGACGGTGGCCGTGAAGACCGGCGGCGCGGAATCGCTGACCGCGGCCGTCGACGCCTGGCTCGCGCGCTCGCACGAGCCCGCGCAGGCGCCCGCGAGCGGCCCCGGCGTGCACTTCGACGCCGAGCCGCCGCACGGCCACGTGGGCCAGGCCGCGATCGACGCCGTCATGCGCGACCACCACGAGGTGCACCGCCTGCTCGAGGCCACGCTCACCGAGCCCGCGGCCAGCACGCACGTCGACGACCGTCTCGACCGCGTGCTGCTGCATCCGGTGGCGGGCATGGCCATCCTCACGTTCGTGCTGTTCCTGATGTTCCAGGCCGTGTTCAGCTGGGCCAAGTGGCCGATGGAGCAGATCCAGACGCTGATGGACGGCACCGGCCAGCTGGTGGCGCGCCACATGGACGACGGCATGCTGCGCAGCCTGCTGGTGGACGGCGTGATCGCCGGCGCCGGCAGCGTGCTCGTGTTCCTGCCGCAGATCCTGATCCTGTTCCTGTTCATCCTCGCGCTCGAGGACTCGGGCTACCTGCCGCGCGCGGCGTTCCTGCTCGATCGCGTGATGGCCAGCGTGGGCCTGACCGGCCGCAGCTTCATCCCGCTGCTCTCGAGCTTCGCGTGCGCGATCCCCGGCATCATGGCCACCCGGACCATCGCCGACCAGCGCGACCGCCTCGCCACCATCCTCATCGCGCCCCTGATGACCTGCTCGGCGCGGCTGCCGGTGTACGCGCTGCTGATCGGCGCGTTCATCCCGGCGCGCACGCTGTCGTTCGGCGTCAACCTGCAGGGCCTGGTGCTGTTCGTGCTGTACATGGCCGGCATCGTCAGCGCGATGGCCGTCGCCTGGGTGCTGCAGCGCCTGGGCCGCCGCACGGGCCCCGCCCACCACACGCTGATGATGGAGCTGCCGGCCTACCGCTGGCCCAACCTGCGCAACCTCGGCATCGGCCTGCTCGAGCGCGCGAAGATCTTCACCACCCGCGTCGGCACCATCATCCTCGCGCTGATGATCCTGCTGTGGTTCCTCTCGAGCTTCCCCGCGCCCCCGGCCGGCGCCACGGGGCCCGCGATCACCTACAGCCTCGCCGGCCGCCTGGGCCGCCTGCTCGAGCACGTCTTCGCGCCGATCGGTTTCAACTGGCAGATCTCGATCGCGCTCGTGCCCGGACTCGCCGCGCGCGAGGTCGCCGTCGGCGCTCTCGGAACGGTGTACGCGATGTCGGCCTCGGGTGATGACCTCGCCAACCAGCTCGGACCGGTCATCGCGGGCGGCTGGAGTCTCGCCACCGCATGTTCACTCATCGCGTGGTATGTCTTCGCGCCGCAATGCC
>DATCRO010000948.1:0-3174 GCA_036569025.1 Burkholderiaceae bacterium | reverse complement strand
CCGCCTGCGACGCGGCAGGCCCATGCGCGGCGGCCTGCGACGCGGCCGGCACATGCGCCACGGCGGGCGCCTGTGCCGGCGCTTCCGGCGCGGCCGTCGCCGCGGCGGCGGCCGACGGCGCCGACACCGGCGGCTCGGCTTCGACGGCGGACTGGGAGAACGCGCGGCCGGTGGCCAGCAGCGCGACGACGGCCAGCGCGACCGGCGCCAGCGCGGCCGACGCGGCGGCTGATGGCACGACCGGCGCCTCGGTCGACGCCGTCGGCTGGGATGTCGCCGCGGAGGCCGCGGGCGCCGCGACCGCGGCCGGCGCCGCAGCGCGGGGTGCAGGCTGCGCGATCGATGCGGCGGCCTGCGCGGCCGACGGCGCCGATGCCGCGGGCTCGGTGGTGGACTGGGCGGACGACTGGCCCGTGGCCAGCAACGCGACGACGGCGAGCGCGACAGGCGCCAGCGCTGGAATTCGGGGAACGGACATGTCTGGCCAATATACCGAAGGACGTGTCCGCGGCTCCCGCGAAAAGGCAGGCGGAACGGGCCCGCGTCGCGCGTTCGCGTCAGTCGCGCGACGTGCGGTACGCCTCCTCGTGCTGCAGGAACTGCTTCTCGGCCAGCGCCCCGCGGATCCACGCGGCCGGGCCCTTGGCGGCGACGGCGCGCTCGACGTACGCGGCCACGTCGGCCGGCACCGGCAGCGCGTAGGTGCGCATGCGCATGACCACCGGCGCGAAGTAGGCGTCGGCGATCGAGAAGTCGCCGAACAGGAACGGGCCGCCCGACGCGGCGAGCGCCTCCTGCCACAGCTCGATCATGCGGGCGAGGTCGGCGCGCGCCGCGGCGTTCGCGGCCAGCACGCGGGCGCCGATCTGCGGCAACGAGGCCTCGATGTTCATGCCGAAGACGTCGCGCATCGCGGCAAAGCCGCTGTGCATCTCGGCGCAGACGCTGCGGGCACGTGCGCGGCGGCGGGCGTCGTGCGGCCACAGCGCCTTGGCGGGGAACTTCTCGGCGACGTACTCGGCGATCGCCAGCGAGTCCCACACGGCAAAGCCGTCGTCCTCGACCAGGACGGGCACCTTGCCCGCGGGCGAGCGCTCGGCCACCGCGGCCTTGAAGCGCGAATCCGGCGCGAAGCTCTCGAACGGGACGTGCACCTCCTCGAACGGGATGTCGAATTCGGTGAGCAGCACCCAGGGGCGCATCGACCAGGACGAGTAGTTCTTGTTGCCGATCAACAGCTTCATGCGAGGCTCCGTGCGCGTTCGAACGCGGCGTGTCGTGTGGGAAACGCGACTGTAGCGGCCGGCGCGCGCCATCCCCGATGACGAATGTGCATGCCGGCCATGCGACCGCGGAATCCGCGCCCGGCGCGACCGACGGGCAATCGCTGATGGCCGTGCCGCGTTTTCAGGCTACCCTTCGCGGTCGCGCGAAGCCGCCCCGTCAATCCCATGCCCGAACTGTTCCGCCGCCAGGCCGTCGACCATCAGCGCCAGAAGTTCCATGGCGCGATCGTGCTGACGCGCAGTCCGTGGCGGACGTCGATCGCGGCCTTCTTCGTGCTGCTGGTGCTGGCGCTGCTGGTGTTCGCGGGGACGCAGGGCTTCGCCCGCAAGGAGACCGTGGGCGGCGTGCTGGCGCCGGCCGGCGGCGTGCTGCGGCTGGTGGCGCCGCAGGCCGGCGTGATCGTGGCGACACCCGTCCCGCAGGGCAGCCGCGTGGCGGCGGGGCAGCCGGTGGTGCGGCTGTCGGCCGAGCAATCGAGCGCGATCGGGCCCACGCAGGAGGCCGTCGCGCGCTCGCTGGCGCTGCGCCAGGGCAGTCTCGCCGACGAATTGCGCCAGCAGGGCGAGCAGGTGCGCCAGCAGGCGCTCTCGCTGGATGCGCGCATCGCGGCGGTGCAGTCGGGCCTCGCGCAGCAGGAGCGCGAGATCGCGCTGCAGCGCGAGCGGGTGCAACTGGTGCGCGAGGTGGCGGCGCGCTATCCGGATCTCGTGCGCAGCGGCGCGGTCTCGCCCGTGGAGGCGGCCGAGAAGCAGACCGAGCTGATCGACCAGCAGTCGCGGTTGTCGGAGCTCGAGCGCGCGCACGGCGCTTCGCAGGCCGAGCTCGCCACGCTGCGCGCCGACCGCGCCAACCTGCCGCTGCAGGCCGGCCGCGAGAGCTCGCAGATGCGGCGCGAGGTGCAGGCGCTCGCGCAGGCGCAGGCCGAGAACGAGTCGCACCGCGGCATGCAGGTGCTCGCCCCCGAGGCCGGCGACGTCGCCACGCTGCTGGCCGCGCCCGGGCAGTCCGTCGCCGCCGGCCAGACGCTGGCCACCCTCCTGCCCGCCGGCGCGGTGCTGGAGGCCGAGCTGTGGGTGACCACGCGCGCGGCAGGCTTCGTGCATCCGGGCACGCCCGTGTGGCTGCGCGTCGACGCGTTCCCGTACGCGCGCTTCGGCCAGCTGCCGGCCCATGTGCGGGAGGTTTCGCGCAGCGCCGTCAATGCCGGCGATCTGGGCGAGTCCGCCGGCGCCGCGGCGGCGTCGGGCCAGGACGTCTTTCGCGTGATCGTGACGCTGGATGCGGTCCCCGCCGACGCCGCGCCCGCCTGGCGCGCGTCGCTGAAGGCCGGCATGCGCGTGCAGGCCAGCCTGGTGGCCGAGCGCCGCACGCTGCTGCAATGGGCGCTGGAGCCGCTGGCCGCGCTGCGGGTGGCCGCCAGATGAGACATCCTGTGCCAACCTGTTTGCGGGCCATGCGCCGGGCCGCCCCAAGGAGGCCCGCAGTCCCCTCGGGGGACGGAGCGCCGTACTCGGCGCGGGAGGGGCTCCAATGAGCGACGCCTTGGAACACGACCCCGTGCCCGCTGGCGTCACGCGCCGCCTGGGGCTGCGCCGGCACGTGCCGGTGATCCTGCAGACCGAGGCCAGCGAGTGCGGGCTGGCGGCGCTGGCGATGGTGGCGGTCGCTCTTGGCCTGGACACCGACCTGCCGGCGCTGCGCCTGCGCTTCGGCGTCTCGCGCAAGGGCGCCAACTTTGAGGGCCTGGTGCGCGTGGCCGCCGCGCTCGGCCTGGACAGCCGTCCGCTGAAGCTGGACCTGCACAACCTGCGCGAGCTGCAGCTGCCCTGCATCCTGCACTGGGACATGAACCACTTCGTGGTGCTGGTGTCGGTGTCGGCGCGGCGC
>DATCRO010000947.1:0-4578 GCA_036569025.1 Burkholderiaceae bacterium | reverse complement strand
GGCCAAGCGACGGCCGCGCCGGCCGCTCCGGCACCGCGCGACTACGCCCGCGTGTTCGCGCAGGGCCGCTTCCTGTGGGTGACGGCGCTCGCGGCGGTGCCGGCCAAGCTGATCCTCGCGGGCTCGGTGTTCTACCTCGTGCCGCTGTACGTGGCCGCGGCGGGCGCGTCGCCGTCGGTGGCCGGGCGCGCCATGATGCTGTACGCGGTGGCGCTCGTGCTCGTGCTGCCGCGTGCCACGCACTGGGTCGAGCGCGGCGTGCCGCTCGCGCGCATGGTGGGCGCGGGCCTGTGCGTGTCGGCGCTCGGGGGCTTCGCACTGGTGGCCGGCGACGGCGTGCTGCCGGTCTACCTCGTGACGGCGCTGCTGGGCCTGGGCCAGGGCCTGTCGATCGCCGCGCAGAGCAGCCTGCTGTCCCAGGTCTGCGCCAACGAAATCGCCGCGCACGGCAGCGGGCCGGCGTTCGGCGCCTACCGGCTGCTCGAGCGCCTGGGCAACGCCTCGGGGCCGATCGTCGCGGGCGCGTTCGCGCTCGTCGCCGGGCCCGCGTCGGCATTCGTGGCGATGGCCGGCCTCGTGCTGGCCTGCGGCCTGTCGTTCCTGCTGCTGGCCCGAAGGGTCGCGCGATGAAGCGGCGCGACGTCCTCGCCCTGGCGCTGCCGCTTGCGGCGACGCGCGCCAACGGCGCCGGCGCACTCCGCGCCACGCCGGCGCCGTGGCGCATCCATGCCGTGACCTACCGCGGCCGCACCGACGTCGAGCGCGGGTTCGCGGACTACTTTGCCGCGCGCGGCCTGCCGGTCGAGATCACCTGGCGCGACATCGCGCTCGACCCGGGGCGCCTGCCCGCGCTGGTCGACGAAATCCGGCGCGAGCGCCCTCACCTCGTCCACACCTGGGGCACCGGCGTCACGCTGGGCATCGCCGGCCGCTGGGACGCGCCGGACGACGGTCGCCACATCCGCGACATCCCCATCGTCTTCAGCCTCGTCGCGTCCCCGGTGGGCGCGGGCATCGTGCCCGACGTGCACGCCCCCGGGCGGCCGGTGACCGGCGTCAGCCACGTCGCCAGCCTCGCCGTGCAACTGCAGACGATGGCCAGCTACCGGCCATTCCGCGCCGTGGGCATGCTGTACTCGCCCAACGAACCGAACTCGGCGGCCGTGCTCGAGGAACTGCAGGCGCTCGGACGCCAGCGCGGCATCGCCGTGCTGGCCACCCCGTTCCGCGTCAACGCCGGCGGCCAACCGGTCGCCGGCGGCGCGGAGGATCTCGTCCGGCAGCTGCGCGCCGGCGGTGCCGAGTGGCTCTACATGCCGCCCGACTCGTTCCTGTCGACGCAGGCGCGCGACATCGTCGTGCCGGCGGCGCTCGCGCAGGGCGTGCCGGCCTTCGCGTCGACCGAGCAGCTGATGTCGGCGGGCGCGCTCCTGGGCCTGGTCAGCCGCTACTACAACGTGGGCCAGTTCGCGGCCTACAAGGCGGAACGCATCCTGTCCGGCCAGGCCCGGGCCGATCGCATCCCGGTCGAGACCTTGACGCGCTTCTCGCTGCAGATCAACCTGGACGTCGCACGCCGCCTGGGCGTCCTGCCGCCGCTCGAGATGTTCAATTACGCCGAGCTGATCGGCGACGCCGGCAAAGGGAACCCTTCATGACCACACGCCCGCTGCCGCCGGACCACGAGCTGCGCACGCTCACGGCCGCCGACCTGCCGGCACTGCACCAGCTGCACGAAGCCGTGCTGGGCGCGCTGCCCGACCCCGCCATGTTCCGCCTGTTCGGCGGCGCGCAGAAGTTCCTGTCCGACCACCTCGACGCCCGCGGCCGCAGCCTGGGCATCTTCGCGGACGGCCGGCTCGTGGCCTACGGCTCGCTGACTCGACCCGCCGCCGGCGACCTCGACAACTACGCCGTCGACGCCGGCTGGGCGCCCGATCGGGCGGGCCGCGTGGCGCTGCTGTCGGCGGCGATGGTGCATCCCTCGCACCGCATCCAGGGCCTGCACAGCGCGCTGATCGCGCGCCGCATCGAGCTCGCGCGCGAGCTCGGCGCCCCGGAACTGCTGGTGCGCGCGGCGCCGGCCAACGCGGTGTCGCGCCGCACGCTGCTGTCGCACGGCTTTGCCGTCGCCTGGCTGGGGGTGCAGCGCGATGGCTCGCTGCGGCACGTGCTCTGGCGACCGATCGGCGGACCGGCGTGGACCGCGCCGTCACCAGGCGAACCGGAGATCGCCTGGGTGGCCGCGGACGACCTGCCCGGGCAGCAGCGCCTGCTGGCCGAGGGCTGGCTCGGCGTGCGCATGCGCGCAGGCGACGCCGCGCTCGGATTCGCGCGCCCCGCGCCGCCGGCGGCCTGATGTCCGCACCTCCCGATGCCGCCCCTTCGGGCGGACAGAACCACTGGAGGCTCCTCGGCTACATCGCCGGCCTGCCGCGCGGGCGGATCGTGCTCTGGTGCTACCTCGCCTGGTACCTGGTCATCGCGGCCCGCTATTTCGATCCGGCGCCCGCGATCTGGCTCAACGCGGCCGGCATCAGCGCCGTCATCGGCAGCGCCTTGTGGCTGGGCGTGCGCCAGCCCGGCACGGGCATCGGATTCTGGCCGACGTTCCGGCTGTACCTCACGCCGTTCTGCGTCTCGAGCTTCTCGTCGCTGATCAAGGGCCGCGGCTTCGTGCTCGTGTTCCCGCAGGACGGCGCCGTGCTGGCGCAGGCCGCGGGCGCCTGCGGCGCGTTCGTGGCGTTGGTCATCCTGGTGAAGGCCGCTGCGAAGGCCAGTCGCCGCTAGTGTCGCGAGTTGGAAATTCGTTGAAGAATTCCGCCCGGGACGGCCGCATCCGTCGTTGCGCCCGCTCGCGAGGCCACCCGGCATCGTGTCGCGTGCGCGCCTGGTCTGCAACCGTTCTGCACGGAAATCGGCACCGTCACTTCTTCGCTCCAGACCTGTTCAACGAATTTCCAACCACGACACTGGCCGGCTTCAACGGTTGTACCAGGCCGGCACGATCACGCGCACGCCATCGGCGGGCACGAAGCCGGCGTAGTGATATCCGAGCCGGTTCTGCTTCCTGCCGAACGGCTCCGTGACCCAGGCGTCGGACAGCGTGACGTGGATGCTTTCCTGCAGGCAGGCGGCGATGAAGGCCTTGAAGTCGTGGATGGTCTCGATGCCGAAGTGCGTGCCGGCCGGGCAGAAGGCGGCGACGGGCAGGTCGACGTCGTCGAGGAAGGGACGCGCGGACTCGTCGCTGTGCCACAGCACGTTGCGCCCGACCAGCGAGTTGATCAGCTGGCACACCATGTAGATGCGGTTGGTGATGTTGCCCAGCTTGGTGCCCTGGCCGTTGGTGGTGAAGTCCATCTCCAGGGCGGTGATGCGGCTCTTGTCGAAGTTGTTGTTCGAGCCGCGCACGGTACCGAGGGGGCGGTGGTCGTCGCCGCCGGGGGCCGCGTTGTAGGCGCTGGCGTAGGGCCAGACCGCGAACAGGTCGTAGTCGCCCGTGATGGCCTTCAGGTGCGGCGCCACGCGGTCGCCGATGCCGTGGCCGGGCGGGTTGGTCATCGCCATCATGTGTTCGAGCTTGCCGATGCGCGCATGGCTCGGGCGCTTGAGCACCTTGCCGAGTTCCTGCGCCCAGACGCAGCCGGCGAAACGGTTGTCGAAGCACACGCTGAACAGGTCGCCGCGCTCCTCGACGAGCGCGTAGTTGAACAGCACGCCGCCATGGTTGGCGATGCCGATGTAGCCCTGCACGTCGCGGTCGTAGCGCAGGCCCGGCAGCAGGCCCGCCGACTGCAGCCAGGCCAGGCGCGCGTTCGAGATGAACAGCGGCGTGGTCGACGCCTTCCAGCCCTGCTCCTCGTGGTCGTGATACAGCGCCTCGTCGTGCTTCTCGGCGTTGAAGGCGGCCTTCTCGAGGCCGTACTTGTTCAGGCGCGGATCGCGCATGACGAAGCCCGCCATGGGGCCCCAGTCGCAGGACTTGCCGTGGATGCGGTAGCCCTTGGTGTCGTAGCCCTCCTCCAGCGGCCCGAGGCAGGTCGGCCCGGTGGCGCGCGTGATGATCACGCAGCGCTGCGAGCGCGCCACGTTGAGGAACGCGTCCTCGTGGGCGGCGGGCATGCCGATGGTGTCGCGAAGA
This sequence comes from Burkholderiaceae bacterium, assembly GCA_036569025.1. GTDB lineage: Bacteria > Pseudomonadota > Gammaproteobacteria > Burkholderiales > Burkholderiaceae_C > Scleromatobacter. The sequence goes on along the minus strand of DATCRO010000947.1, from coordinate 434 downwards.
AAAGCCGTGTCGTTGTAGCGCATGTCGCAGTCCTCTTTGTCCTGATGCCGCGCCGATGCTAGGAGCTGCGACCCGGCTGGGCAATGCCGTGGACACCGATGGCGCGCCGACTTGGCGGGAAACCTCACGAACGGCGCGCCGCGGCCCCTAGTTCGAAGGTGGCGCCGTCCGGTCCACCGATGGCAAACGGATGCCAACTCCCTCGCTTGGCGCCCGCCCGCCGCCGGCGACGCCATGTCCGCGTCCCCTACACTGGCCTTCGCCATGCATTTCGCCGCCCAGCCCGCCACCCTCGCCCAACGGCGCGTGGTCCTCGGGCTGTGCCTGCTGCTGCTGGCGGGCTGCGTGGCGCTGCTGCCGGTGGCGGCCCTGCCGATGACGCCCATCCCGCACGCGTCGGGCCTGTTCGGCATGACGGCGGCGACGATCGACCT
>DATCRO010000946.1:0-4097 GCA_036569025.1 Burkholderiaceae bacterium | reverse complement strand
CACGGACAGGCCCCCCGCGGCGGAGGCGACGGCGTCCCCGCCGGCGGTCGGCGGATACAGGCGCTGCAGTCGCGCGTTCGCCGGCAGTCCCGCGAGCGTGGCGCTGCCGGGCGCATCGCCGTAGTTGATGACGACGACGATGCGTTCGCGCTCGTCCACGCGCTGGAAGCTCATCGTGCGGCCGTCGACGCGCGGGGCGACGTAGCGGCCGGTGGCGATCGACGAGTGCGTGTTGCGCAGCCGGAGCATCGCCGTGTAGAACGCCAGCATCGAGTCGGGATCGCGCGCCTCGGACTCGGCGTTGTGCGTGGCCAGGTTGGTCGAGGCCGGACGGTAGGGCTTGCCGCTGCTGAAGCCGCCGTACGGCGTCCAGCTCATGGGGCCGCGCAGCTTGCCGTCGAGGTCGTCGGTGGCGGCGGCGGACATGCCCAGCTCCTCGCCGTAGTAGACGTAGGGCGTGCCGGGCTGCAGCAGGTAGGCCGCGGCAGCGACGCGCACGCGCGCCGGGTTGCCGGCCATTGCGTCCCACAGCCGCTTGCCGGCGAAGTGGTCGTGGTTGGAGACCATCGTGGCCATGGTGTCGGGCGCGGTCAGGAAGTAGTCGGCGACGTCGTGGATCGCCTTCTCGTCGCCGCGCCCGGCCCTGACCAGCGCATCGCTGTGCCCGAACGCGAACGACGCGCCGCAGGCGTCCTGGCGCGCGAAGCCCGCCGGGTCGCCGGGCGACTCGCACACCATCATGTGCGGGTGGTCGATGTCCAGTTCGTGGCGCACCCTGGCCATGAACGCGTAGTTCTCGGGCTGCAGGCTCCAGCCTTGCGGGCCGTTCTCGAACAGGTGGCCCACGGCGTCGATGCGGAAGCCGTCCACGCCGTGGTTGATCCAGAAGCGCAGGCTGTCCAGGTGGTACTGCACGACCGCCGGGTTGCGCAGGTTGAAGTCGGGCATCTCCTTGCCGAACTGGCTGAAGTACGCGCCGTTGGGCGTCGCGTTCCACGGGTCGATGTCGAAGATGTTCCAGCCGGTGGGCTTGACGTCCTCCCACACGTACCAGTCGCGCCAGGGGTTGGTCCTGGACGAGGCCGACTGCTCGAACAGCGGGTTCTTCCACGAGCTGTGGTTGATGACGTAGTCGATCACGATGCCGATGCCGCGTGCATGCGCCTCGCGCACCAGTTCGTCGAAGTCGGCCATCGTGCCGTAGGCCGGCTCGATGGCGCGGTAGTCGGTCACGGCGTAGCCGTGGTCGTGGTCGCTGCTGGCGTTGACCGGCATCAGCCACAGGCCGCGCACGCCGAGCGCCTGCAGGTAGGGCAGGCGCTGCATGAGGCCGCGCAGGTCGCCGACGCCGTCGCCGTTGCTGTCCTGGTAGCTGCGCACGAACACCTCCATGAACGCGCCGTGCTCCCAGCCTGCCGCCAGTGGCGCGGGGCGGGGCACCTGCTGGACTCGGGAAATGTCGACGCCCGGGCGGGCCGGGCTGGCGCAGGCGCCCAGGAGGACGGTGCCGGCCAGGGCGAGGGCGGCGGGCAGGGCACTGGGTCTGCAAGTCATGGCGGCGTGTCTCGAAGTTGTCATGGTATGTAGTGAAAGTACATCATAAATCCAACACAAGAACAGGCCGAATGAGGGAAACCCATGCGCGTTATTGGAGGCGCGTTGAAATAGCATGTAGCATTCCTTCCTGTGAATACAGAGACAACACGGTGGTGAAGCAAAACTACGTGAAGGCCACAACAAACATTTGCATCCAGGTCGCCGCGGGCGTCCTGATCGCGGCCGGAGCCGCGTCGGCGGCGGCCGCCGATCCGGCCCTTGCGCCGGCCTGCGACGCCCCCGCCTTCGCCACGACGCTGGTGGCGGCGGCCGACACGACGGCGACGGCGGCGCGCGCGCTGTGGCTGTCGCAGTCGCTCGTACGCTGGCCGGGTGCGCCGGCCAAGGGGCGCTATGTGCTGGCGTCCTCTGCGAAGGGCGCGCTGGTCGCGCAGGTCGGCCAGCCGGTGACCGGCGCCGACGACACGTTGGAGCTCGCGCCGACCACCGATCCCCTGCCGGCGGCGCTGGCGCAACGCTTCAAGTACGTCGCCGACGGCGTGGTCCTGCGCGCGGGCGACCGCGCCCGCGTCACGCGCGCGCTGCGCGGGCAGGCCCTCGTCGTGCGCGAGGACGAGCAGGGCCGCGTGCTGGAGGCGACCGCGCTGCAGGCCGCCGGCGCGCTGGACGATCTCTACGCCTCGGCCGGCGATCTGGCCGACCTGGGCGCGACCCGCACCAAGGACGCGCTGCGCCTCGCGCTGTGGGCGCCGACCGCCCAAGCCGTGCACGCCTGCGTCTATCCGGACGCCGACGGGGCCTCGAGCGCCGTCGTCGCTCTCGCGCGCGACGACGCCACCGGCGCCTGGCGCGCCGACATCCCCGGCCGGTCGAACGGCCGCTACTACAGCTACCTCGTCGACGTGTTCGTCCCCGGCACGGGCCTCGTGCGCAACCGCGTCACCGATCCGTACGCGGTCAGCCTGAATGCCGATTCGCGCCGCACCTGGCTCGGCACGCTGGACGACGCCGCCACGCAGCCGCGCGACTGGCGCCGCGACGCCGCGCCTGCGACGGTCCGGCGCTCGACCGACATGGCGATCTACGAACTGCACCTGCGCGATTTCTCCGTCGGCGACGCCAGCGTGCCCGCGGCACACCGCGGCAAGTACCTCGCGTTCACCGACGCCAACAGCGCCGGCATGCGCCACCTGCGCCGCCTCGCGCAGTCCGGCCTGACCGACGTGCACCTGCTGCCGGTGTTCGACATCGCCAGCGTCCCCGAGCGCGGCTGCACCACGCCCACGATCGCCGGCGGACCGGCCGACGAGACGCAGCAGGCGGCCGTCGTCGCCGGCGCGGCCTCCGACTGCTTCAACTGGGGCTACGACCCGTTCCACTACAACGCGCCCGAAGGCAGCTATTCGAGCGACGCGAACGACGGCCCGGTGCGCGTGCGCGAGTTCCGCGCGATGGTGCAAGGCCTGCACCACGCCGGCCTGCGCGTGGGCATGGACGTCGTCTACAACCACACCAGCACGAGCGGCCAGCAGCCGCAGTCGGTGCTCGATCGCGTCGTCCCGGGCTACTACCAGCGGCTGGCCGCGGACGGCGGCATCGAGCACTCCACGTGCTGCGACAACACGGCCACCGAGAACCTCATGATGGGCAAGCTGCTCGTCGACTCGGTGACGCAGTGGGCCGTGCAGTACCACATCGACTCGTTCCGCTTCGACCTGATGGGCCACCAGCCGCGGGCCGTGATGGAGGCACTCCAGCGACGCCTGAAGGCGGCCACCGGCCGCGAGATCCCGCTGATCGGCGAGGGCTGGAACTTCGGCGAGGTGGCCGACGGCGCGCGCTTCGTGCAGGCGTCGCAGCTGTCGCTCGGCGGCACGGGCATCGGCACCTTCAGCGATCGCGCCCGCGACGCGGTGCGCGGCGGCGCGTCGACCGACAGCTCGCACCTGCGCGCCGACCAAGGCTGGATCAACGGCGAGTTCTATGACCCCAACGGCTTCGGCCACGCCACGCGCGAGGACCTGCTGGCCGCCGCCGACATGATCCGGGTGGGCCTCGCGGGCTCGCTGCGCGACATGCCGCTGGCCACCTGGCGCGGCCAGTCGACGACCTTCGACAAGATCCCGTACGGCAACCAGCCCGCGGGCTACGCGAGCCAGCCCGGCGAGGCGGTCAACTACGTCGAGAACCACGACAACCAGACGCTGTTCGACAACGACGTGCTCAAGCTGCCGCTGGCCACGTCCGGCGCCGACCGGGCGCGCGTGCAGATCCTGGGCGCCGCGGTGGTCGCGTTCAGCCAGGGCGTCGCGTACTTCCATGCGGGCGTCGACCTGCTGCGCTCGAAGTCCTTCGACAAGAACAGCTTCGACTCGGGCGACTGGTTCAACCGCATCGACTGGACGGGCCGCGACAACGGCTTCGGCGGCGGCCTGCCGCCCCGGCCCGACAACGGCGCCCTGTGGAACATCGAGCGTCCGCTGCTAGCCGACGCCTCGCTCAAGCCGACGCCTGCCGACATCGCCTGGACGAGCGACGCG
>DATCRO010000945.1:0-11861 GCA_036569025.1 Burkholderiaceae bacterium | reverse complement strand
GGCGGGCAATCTTTCGGCGCGCGAGGGGGCCGCCCAGCGAGCCGAGCGCGGCCGCGACGTTGCCGATGTGCGCCCGCATCAGTTCGGCCGCGCCGGCCGGGTCGCCGCGTTCGAGCGCCGCGACGATCGCCACGTGCTCGCCACAGGACTGCGCGGCATCGTGCGTCGATTGGAAGAGCGTGGCCACGAGAGTGGTGCGCGCGGTGAGGTCGCGCAGGATGTCCGCCAGCATCGGGCCGCTCACGCATTCGGCCAGACAGACATGGAAATCGCCGAGGAGAAAGCTGCGGCTTCCCACGTCGCCGGCCGAGACGGCCGCCTGTTCGGCCTTGCAATGCGTCTTCAGGCGGGCAATCTTTCGGCGCGCGAGGGGGCCGCCCAGCGAGCCGAGCATCCCGGTCTCGATCGCGGCGCGCGCGGAAAACGCTTCCGTCGCCTCCGCCCGCGAGGGCTGCACCACGAACCAGCCGCGCCGGCTGGTGACTTCCACCATCCCACGCGCGGACAGCCGTGCCATCGCCTCGCGAACCAGCGTCCGGCTGACGCCGAAGACGTCGGCAAGCTCCTGCTCTCCCAGGCGCTGACCCGGCGTGACGCGTCCCGACAGGATGGCGTCGACGACGTGGTTGGCGATCTTCTTCGCGCTCGAAGGTTCGGAAACGGATGTGGTGCCCGGCATGCGCAGGTATGGGGCGTCGGCCCCGGTGCGGTGCATCCAAGGATTGAATGCGATCTTTGTATACAAGCAACGCAAGGTCCATGCCTGGCGGATGTGCCGGTCGCCGTGGCCACGCCGGCGTGCCGGGGCGGTCGCGGTCATCGATTGATCGCGCCGCCGTCATGACCTTGGGTCGCGGGATCGCTAAGCTCGATCGCAGCCGCACGGCTTTCGTGTCGCGCATGCGTCCACCGTGAGTCCCTCGATGCCTACCCAATCCCGCCCAGTCGCCAGACCCATGAGCCGCGTCCCGATCCTGTCCGGGTGGCTCCGGCCGGCCCGCCTGCTGGGGGAGGGCCTGAAACGGATGGTGCTGCGGTACTCCGCCCGGAAGCGCACCGGTGGCAAGCCGGAGGCGGCGTCGTTCACCGACACGAGGTTCGCGACATCGTCGGTGGCGCGCAGCACGGCCGCTCCGGCGAGCCTGCTCGCTCCCATGGATCCGGATCGCCTGCGCGACGCTCGTCAGAGCATGCGCCGCATCCTGGACTGCCATCCCGCGGCGCCCGCGATCTGGCCGGCACTCGCGCTCGTCGATCGCGCGTTGGCGCGACATGGCGCCCTCGGGCTCGAGCGCCTTTCGGCCCAGGTGCTGCAGGACGCGGCCCGCGTTCTGAACCGGTTGATGGATGAACTCTGCGAACACGGCATCGTCGTGCTGCTGGAACGCATCGACCGCGTGCTGCGGGTCGTCCACGGCTGCGCGATCGCCGCCGAATCGCAGTGGCTGGCCGTGCGCCCCGACGAGGTGCAGGTGCTCGAGTCCACGATCACCGAGTTCATGGAGATCGAGCGCGCGCTGGAAGAGCAACGGGCTGCCGGCCAGGACGACGACCGCCGGGCGCTCGCCGCATGATGGACGCGCGCCGCCGCGGCATGGGGGCATCGCCCGCGGCGGCGACGAAGCAATGGTCCATGCCCCGCGCAGTTGACGCAGCGACTCACTGATCGCGCGAAGCGCTGGTCACGGCATGCGGGCCGTCGTGCGATCCAGGGGCCCTGACTTCGATGTCTCGATTGCGGGCCGCTGCCGCGACCACGTTGATCAGCGCCATCGGCTCGACCGGCTTGCTGACGTGGGACGAGTAGCCGACCTCGAGAGCCCTGGCCTTGTCCTCGGGCCGGGCGAACGCCGTCAGCGCCACGGCCGGCAAGCCGAATCCTTCCTGCCTGGCTCGAGCGAGAAGTTCGTAGCCGTCCACACGTGGCATGGCGATATCGCTGATCATCACGTCCAGATCGCGTTCGCGAAGCGCCCACAGTGCGTGCTCTGCGGATTCGACCGCGGTGACCTGCGCACCGTTGTCGCGAAGCAGTCGCTCGACCATCTCGCGACCGTCGGGATCGTCCTCGACCAGCAACACCTGCAGGCCCGCGATCGGCGCGTCCTGCGACGAAGCAAGTGCCGGGTAGTCGCCCATCGGCGCAGACGTTCCTGTGCCGCTCGGATCGCTGCCGACCAGAGGCAGTCGCACCTCGAACGTGGCGCCCTTGCCGATTCCTTCGCTCGCGGCGCTGACCGTGCCCCCGTGAAGGTCCACGAGGCGTTGCACGATCGCCAGGCCCAGGCCGAGGCCGCCCTGCGATCGGGTCGTCGATCCGTCGGCCTGGCGGAAGCGCTCGAACACGTGGGGAAGAAAATCCGGCGCGATGCCGGCACCGTTGTCGCTGATGGTGACCAGCAACTGCGCTTCCCTGACAGCCGTCCGGACCTCCACGCGCCCGCCCGGGGGCGTGAACTTCAGTGCATTGACCAGCAGGTTGCGAAAGACCTGCTGCAGTCGCTGCGCGTCGCCGCTGATCGGAGTCATCGCGGCCTCCAGATCGGTCCGGATCTCGATGTTCTTGGCCTGCGCCGTGGGAAGCAGCGATGCGACGACCTGGTCGATCGCCATGGCGGGCACGACCGTCTGCACTTCCAGGCTCACCTTGCCGGCGACGATGCGGCTCATGTCCAGCAGGTCCTCGATCAGCCGGGCCTGGGAGAGGGCGTTGCGCTGGATCGTGTCGATCCCACGCGCCAGGTCTCCCAGTTCGCTGCGGCGCTGCTGAAGGACATAGGTCCATCCGAGGATGGCACTGAGCGGCGTCCGGAGTTCGTGCGACAAGGTGGCGAGGAACTCGTCCTTCGCCCGGTTGGCCGCCTCTGCCTCCGATCGCGCGCGGCTCTCGGATTCGTAGAGCCTGCGGTTCTCGAGGCCGATCTGCTCGTATTGCTGCAGTTGCTCGCGGGCCTCGTACTGGCGCCGCCTCGACCGCATGGCGGCGCTGACCGCCTTGATCAACGTGTCCGCACTGAGCGGGCGCTCCAGGAGCACGTCGTTGCCCAGGCCGGCCAACGCCTCCGGCGACCGCCGCGTCGCCTCCCGGCTTGCGAGCACGACGAACGGAAAGTCGGACCATGGCGGCTGGTGCTCGATCCAGGCCTGGAGCGATCTCAGGCCTTCATCTCGCAGCGCCTCCTCCGTCACGATCGCCATCGTCGCCGCGTCGCACAGGCAGCGGGTCAGCTCCGTCAGGTTCGCGCAGCGCTTGAAACGTGTCTCGAGCGGCGCGAGAACCTGCTCGATGACCGCTGCATCCCTGCCTCGCGGAGCGAGGATCAGTGCGAGCCGCTTGTCCTTGTCCAGCTTCAACACGCTCAGCCCTTCGAGTCCGACAGCATCGGGGTGGACCCGGTATAGGCGACCGCGCCGGCCAGCACGCCATTGAACCCCCGCAGTTCGTCGCCGACCTGGATCCCGGCCGGCTTGCCCAGGCGCAGTTCGCGAATCGAGCGCTGGTTCTGTCCCGTGCGGCTCTTGAGCACGGAGATGGCCGTGCGGACCTGGCTGTCCGCTTCGAAGAAGCGATACAACAGGATCGAATCGCTCAGGTAGCTCAGGTCGATGTCGGATCGCACGTCCCCGACCAGCCCGTGCTGGCCGACGATCAGCATGGTCAGCACGCCCTGCTGGTTCAGGAACGTGAGCAGTTCGTGCATGTGCAGGGTCAGGAAGCTCTGGCCAGGCATCGCATGCACGTAGGCGTTGAGGCTGTCGATACCCACGAAACTGACCTTGCGCGTCTTGACCCCGTTCACCACGCGCGACGCGAACTCTCCCGGCGACAGCGACGCCGGGTCGACCTGATGGACGATCAAGCGGCCTGACTCGATGTAGTCCTCCAGCGCCATGCCGAGGCTGCGGCTGCGCGCGAGCAGCGTCGCCTTGCCCTCGTCGAACAGGTAGTAGTCCGCCGTCTCGCCGCGTTGCAGGGCCGACAGCATGCACTTGACCGCGGTCGTGGTCTTGCCGGCGCCCGATGGGCCGAGCAACAGCATGCTCGTTCCGGCGGTGAGGCCTCCGCCCAGCATCGCGTCCAGCGAGTCCAGTCCCGTCGACGCGAGGGGGATGTCGAACGCCTTGCGGTGCCGCGCCGAAATCAGACGCGGGAATACCTCGAGGACGCCGGTGTCGACCATGAAGTCGTGCCACCCGCCTTCGAACTTGAGCCCGCGCATCTTGACGACACGCAGGGCTCGCCGCTCGGCTCCGAATTTGCCGGCATCCTGCTCGAGCGAGATGACGCCGTGAGCAATGCTGTGCAGTTGCAGGTCCGCCGGTTCGGAGGTCTTGTCATCCAGCAGGAGCACCGTGCACGGGCGTCCCGAGAAGAATTGCTTCAATGCCAGGATCTGCCGTCGATAGCGCAGCGGATCCTGGGCGAGCAGACGCATCTCGGAAAGGCTGTCGAAGACGACGCGCCTCGGATCGAGCCGTTCGATGACCTCCGTCATTGATCGGATGGTTTCGCCAAGCTCGATCTCCGATGGATGCAGAACGGTTTGCTGCGCCTCGGCCATGAGCCCGACGTCATGTCCGAGTTCATGGACCTGTATTCCTTCCAGCGTCCAGCCGTGCGACTCCACGACCGCAGCCAGTTCGGCCGTGGTCTCGGAAAGCGTGATGTACAGGCCGGTCTCGCCGGCGGCGACGCCTGCCATCAGGAATCGCAGGCCGAAGGTCGTCTTGCCGGTGCCGGGGGCACCCTCCAGCAGGTACATCCGGGACGGCGTCAGGCCGCCGCGAAGAATCGCATCCAGGCCTTCCACGCCCGTCGAGATCCGGTCCGTGGGTGGATCGACAAGTGCAGACATGCAACACGCCTCCTCCGGGCGAGGTGCCCGGAAACACGATCGAAGGAGTGGCGCGTGGACGGGAGTCGCGCGCCCCGCGGCCGCTGGCGGTAGAGCAACCTCCGTACCTGTCGGCGGCCTCTGACATGGGCAGCCCTTCACCGGGGCGGCTCTGGCGGGGGCCTTGAAACGGTGCAGGCGATGCCTAGATAATTTGCATGGCACCAGCCGCAAAGATTCGGATGAGGAACTGAGTCATGGCCCGACCATCAGAGACACCGACCCGGGACACCCGCCGGCGCCGGTCCGCGTCGACGCCGGAACCGTCGTCCCGTCAACTGGACTATTTCCTGGCACGGGAGATCTTCAGGCGTGCGCACCCGGTGCCGGGCCTCCGACAACTGGCACAACTGCGCCCCTGCCGGGATGCAAGCCAGGGGCCCTGACAGGTCCCGCGCAAGTCCGGCCGGCCCTCCTGGTGGGCGCCGGATCGGCTCTCCGGGCAGGCGCTTCAAGGTCAGGGCTTTCACTTATCCCGGGGAACTTGAATCGCCTGGTTCCGAACCTAGATTCCGTACACCGTCAATTTGCCAACGACCGATTCGGATGAGGACTGAATCATGGCCAATCCTTCATACCGCCCTCGCAGCGGCAAGTCTGCCGCACGTACGTCACGACGGCCTGCCGCGCCCCTGAGCGCGTTGCAATGGCAGGCCTACTTCATGGCACGAGAGACGATCCGCCGTCTCAAGCCGTCCCCGACGCCGTGCGTCGCCAGGGACGTGCTGACTGCCGGTTCCGCTCCGCCAGGCTGATTCCATTCCCTGCCGCAAATTCGTGAGGCTTTCCTGGCCTCGGTACAGCCGCGCCCGTGGTCGCGGCTGGGTGCCCACAGGCGGGCACAAGCGGCGATGCCCCGCATTCGGCATCACACCCTCGACTCGGAGGTTCAACATGCTCGAAACGATGTTCTACCGCCCTCAAGGGCTCTTCGACCAGCTCAACAGCCTTCACCAGGCCTTGACGCGGTCACTGGCCGCCGATGGCCTGCCCGACGCGATTCGTTCGGTCGGTGCCGGCAGCTACCCCGGGGTCAACGTCGGTCGGACGGCCAAGACCGTGGAAGTCTACGCGTTCGCCCCCGGCCTCGACGCCGCCTCGATCGACGTGACCGTGGAGCGCGGCGTGCTCAAGATCTCGGGCGAGCGCCGTGCTGCCGACCAGGGCAAGGATGCGAAGGTGCAGGCCTATGCGGCCGAACGGCCCGTGGGACGCTTCTCGCGCGGTCTGTCGCTGCCCGACGACGTCGACACGTCCAAGGTGGAGGCGAAGTATCGCGATGGCGTCCTGCAGGTCAGCATCGGCCTGCTGGAATCCGCCCAGCCGCAGCGCATCAAGGTGCAGTGATCCTCAACCCTCAACGACCAGGAAAGGAAAACGTCATGTCCAAGACCGACCTGGCCACGCCCCAACGTGGCCGTTCCGAGGTATCGCAAGGCGACTCCGGCCGCCAGGAGTCCGGCGCCCGGCCCGCGGCCGTGCCCGCCGTGGACATCTTCGAGGATGCCGGCGGCATCACGCTGCTGGCCGACATGCCCGGTGTCTCCCGCGACCATCTCGATGTACGCCTCGACGGCGATTCCCTCGCCATCGAAGGCGACGTCGACATCACGATGCCGGACGGCATGCGAGCGCTGTGGGCCGAAGTGAACGTGCCGCGCTTCCGCCGAACGTTCACGCTCAGCCGCGAGCTCGACGCCAGCCGCATCGAGGCCAATCTGAAGGATGGCGTCCTCTCGCTGCGCATCCCGAAGCTGGCGCACGCCCAACCGCGGCGAATCACCGTGCAGACGGGCTGAGCACGCGAAGGAGCGATGCCATGCACGCGGAGTGCTTTCGCGTCAAGGTTCCCGCCCGCAGCGGTCTCGCCGGCTTCACCGCCGGCGGTCAACGCGTCCCGGTCATGCCGGGTGAGTACGTTGTCCACCGGGTGATGCCCAAGGTGCCCGTCGCCGGCATCGCGGAAACCTTGCGCTTTCTCGGGGCGGATCCCCACGGGCGCGACCTTCACGTTCCCGTGGAGCGCGGCGGCGACGTCCATGCCGTCCTGAAAGGCGCTCAAGCGCTGTCCGACTGAATGCCGGCGCCCACTGGCGCCGGCATTCAATCCACCGAAATCGTCGCACGTTCCCAGGCCGTATCGCCTGTTGACCTTGTTCACCATGACCAGCCGCCCGACACATCGCGAGCCTGCGGCTCGCTACGCTCCGGACCGGCATGCGCTCCTGAAGGAGTGCGGCATCCAGATCGACGACGTCGTCTCCGTCATCGACTCGCGGGGAGGCGCCGCCTATCCAGGCTCCGTCGAGGTGGGCCTGGCGAACCGGTTCCCGCACGTCGAGGAATCCGAGCGCCAACGCGCGGTGGCGCGGGCCCTTGCCAAGCGGGCCATCGTCATGACGGCACGCGGCGTGCTCGAACCATGGAGAGGCCAGGGCGACTGACCTTGCCCGCTGGCCCGGCGCATTACCCGCTGAGTGAGCAGGTCTTTCCGAGTTCAGCCGCAAAGAAAAAACGGCTCCCGAGGGAGCCGTTCTCTTGGACGCAGGCCTTGGACCGTCTGGATAAACCTGACGCTTGCATTCGGCGCAATCGAATGCGCGAAGTCACGCGAATGCCAAGACCTTGAATTCGTTGGTGGAGATGAGGAGGATCGAACTCCTGACCTTCGCATTGCGAACGCGACGCTCTCCCAGCTGAGCTACACCCCCAACAGCCCGAGACTATAACAGACATTTCCTGCCGTCCGGCGGTCGGGCGTCAGTGCCGGGTCGGTGGCGCAGGCTGGGTGGCGGCGCCGTAGAAGCGCTGGGTCAGGGCACGGGTGTCGAGCTGCAGCAGGTCGCGGTCGATCTCCTCGTCGACCACGTCGCGGACCTCGCGCGCGAGGGCCTGGCGCAGGCGCCCGAGGAAGCGCGGGGCGGCGGCGATGCGCAGATGCGCGAAGCGGTGTTGGCGGTGCGCCTCGGCCAGGCGCAGCGCGAGGCGGCGCGCGAACAGCTCGGCCTCGTGGTCGAGCTTCTCCTCGCCGGCCGAGCTGGTCGCGCTGGCGGGCTGGGCGGCGCCGGCGGGCGCGCGCCGGCCGTAGGCGTCGTGGCGGAAATCGGCGTTGTGCGCGTGCGCGGCGGGGTCGTCCAGCACCTCCAGCTCGCGCAGATCGCCGCCGTCGGCCTCGCGGCTCAGGATGCGGGCGCGGCCTTCGTCGGCCAGCACGATCCAGGTCGTGTCCTTGTCCATCGTGGGCTCCTTGTCGATTGGCATGGTCGCTCGCGGCAACCCGGGTGCCGCGCACGCACGGTCGAGATACCCGTCAAGGTATGGACGGATCGCCCATTCCATATGGCCTGGACGGTCGTTCATCGCTGCGGATCCATCCAGTCCGCATCGGCAAGCTCATGCAGCTTGTTGCAGACGTTTGAAGTTCCTTTGGCCTGCTGCGCGACGGAGCCCGGGCGGCGGAAAACGGTCGAGGGTGGCGTCCGGCAAGCGCTTCTCACCTATGAGAAGCGTCTCGCCCGCGCCTGGTCTTCGCACCGCGGAGGGACGAACGGCACCATGCTTGCAAAGAGAGGCTCCGCGCGATGGTCGCGCCCGGAGCACACCGAGTGAGTCGAATGCCCTTTCCTGTCGTCGTCGCGGATGACGATGCCGCCCCGTTCTCGCTGGACGCGGCGCTGTCGCGGTGGGCCCTGCTGCCGCGTCCGCGCGTGTTCACCAACGGCGTGTTCGACCTGCTGCACCGCGGGCACTGCGGCCTGCTGCGCGAGGCGCGCGCGCTCGGCGGGTCGCTGGTGGTCGCGGTCAATTCCGATGCGTCCGCGCGCCGGCTGGGCAAGGGCGCGGGCCGCCCGTTCAACACGGCCTTCGACCGCGCGAGCGTGCTCGCGGCCCTGCGCGACGTCGATCTGGTCGTGACGTTCGACGAGGACACGCCGTGCGAGCTGCTCGCACGCCTGCGGCCCGAGCTCTACGTCAAGGGCGGCGACTACGACGTCGCGCGCCTGCCCGAGGCCGCGCTGGTGTCCGGCTGGGGTGGCCGCGCGCTGGCGCTGCGCTACCAGGCGGGGCTGTCGACCACCGGCATCGTCGAGCGCATCGCGGCGGCGCATCCCGCGTCGCAGCTTGAAGGAGCCGTCGCATGACGCCGCCGGCAGCGCGCCCCATCCTGGTGGTGGGCGACTCGATGCTCGACCGCTACTGGGAGGGCCGGGTCGACCGGCTGTCGCCCGAGGCGCCGGTGCCCATCCTGCGCGTCACCAGCGAGTCCAGCCGCGTCGGTGGCGCGGGCAACGTGGCGCTGAACGTCGCGGCCCTCGGCGCGCCGGTGACCCTGCTCACGCTCGTGGGCGCCGACGAGGCCGGCGACGTCCTGTCCGGCCTGCTGCGCCGTGGCGGCGTGACGCTGCATGCCGTCGGCGGCCATCGCCACCGCACGACGCAGAAGATCCGCTGCGTCGCGCAGCGCCACCAGCTGCTGCGCACCGACTTCGAGGACCTGGCCACGGACGACTGCTGCCGCGCGCTGCTGCAGCAGTTCTCCGAGCTGCTGCCCGAGCGCGCGATCGTCGTGCTGTCGGACTACGCCAAGGGGGCATTGCGCGACTGCCCCGAGATGATCGCGCTGGCGCGGTCGCGCGGCTGCACGGTGCTGGTCGACCCCAAGGGCAGCGACTTCCGGCGCTACCGCCATGCCGACCTGGTCAAGCCGAACGCGGCCGAGCTGCGGGCGGTGGTGGGCGACTGGCGCGACGAGCGCGAGCTGCAACGCAAGTGCGCGAGCCTGCGCCGGCGGCTGGCGCTCGGCACGCTGATGGTCACGCGCGGCGAGGAGGGCCTGAGCCTGTTCGGGGCCGCCGGCGCGCGCCATCATCGTGCCGAGGCGCGCGAGGTGTTCGATGTCTGCGGCGCGGGCGACACCGTCATTGCCGCGCTGGCCCGCTTCCTGGCGGCGGGCTGTCCGCTGGACGACAGCGCCCGCTGGGCCAACCGGGCCGCGGGCGTCGCGGTCTCGCGCTTCGGCACGACGGCCGTGACGCTGGCGGAGCTCGGCCTGTCGAGCGTGCCGTCGCACGAGGACGCGGACGCCGGCGAGCGAGCGCAGGCGCACGGGCCCCGTCGCCGCGCTGCGGCCAGCCATGCGGAGTACGCGCAATGACCACGGCCCTGCTGCATCGATACCTGGCGGGGCATCGGGTCGTCTTCGACACGATTGAAGGCCTCGCCGGCGAGATCGCGACCGTCGCCGAGCGGCTGGCGCAATGCCTGCGCGACGGCGGCAAGATCCTGCTGTGCGGCAACGGCGGCTCCGCGGCCGACTGCCAGCATCTGGCTGCCGAATTCACCGGCCGCTTCAACGAAGAGCGAGCGCCGCTGGCGGCGCTCGCGCTGACCACCGACAGCTCGGCGCTGACCTGCATCGGCAACGACTACGGCTTCGAGCACGTCTTCGCGCGCCAGGTGCAGGCGCTCGGGCGGCCGGGCGACTGCCTGGTCGGGATCTCGACCTCGGGCCGCTCGGTCAACGTGCTGCGCGCCATGACCCTGGCGCGGGAGCGCGGCCTGTCGACCATCGGCCTGCTGGGCCGCGACGGCGGCGACATCGCGCCGCTGTGCGACCTCGCGGTGATCGTGCCGGGCACCGACACGGCGCGCCTGCAGGAAGCGCACCTGTTCATCGAGCACGCGTGGTGCGCGCTGGTCGAGCATGCATTGAGCGAACAACCTCCCAAGCAAGGATCCCTTCATGCGCATCGCCATGATCAGTGAGCACGCCTCCCCGCTGGCCGTCATCGGCGGCGTGGACTCGGGCGGCCAGAACATCTACGTGGCGCACATGGCGCGCTGCCTCGTCGAGCTCGGCCACGAGGTCGACGTGTTCACGCGCTGCGACGACGCCGCGCTGCCGCCCGTCGTCGAGATGGCGCCGGGGCTGCACGTCGTGCACGTCACGGCCGGCCCCGAGCGCTTCGTGCCCAAGGAGGAACTGCTCGGGCACATGCCCGAATTCGCGCGCTTCTGCATCAGCTGGATGCGCGTGGTGCCGCGCTACGACGTCGTGCACGCGAACTTCTTCATGTCCGGCTTCGTCGGGCTGCGGCTGCAGGAGGCGTTCGACCTGCCGCTGGTCACCACGTTCCACGCGCTGGGCCTGGTGCGACGCGAGCACCAGGGCGACGCCGATGCGTTCCCGCCGGCGCGCATCGGCATCGAGCGCCTGCTGGCCGCGCACAGCGACCGCGTCGTCGCGGAATGCCCGCAGGATCACCAGGACCTGGTGCGGCTGTACGACGCGGATGCGCGCCGCATCGCGATGGTGCCCTGCGGCTTCGACCCCGGCGAGTTCGCGCCGATGCCGCGCGCGCAGGCTCGCGCCGCGCTCGGCATCCCGGACGACGAGTTCATGGTGCTGCAGCTGGGCCGCATGGTGCCGCGCAAGGGCATCGAGACGGTGGTGCGCGCGATGGCCCATGCGGGCTGCGAGGCGATGCGGCTGCACGTGGTCGGCGGCGACTGCACCCCGGCCGATCCGGCGCGCACGCCGGAGATCGGCCGCCTGATGGCCGTGGCGCGCGACTGCGGCGTCGGCGACCGCGTCGTGTTCGAGGGCCGCCGGCCGCGCGACGAGCTGCACCGCTGGTATGGCGCCGCCGACGTCTTCGTGACGACGCCGTGGTATGAGCCGTTCGGCATCACGCCGCTCGAGGCGATGGCGTGCGCGCGGCCCGTCGTCGGCAGCGCGGTGGGTGGCGTGCGCTATACGGTCGTCGACGGCAGCACCGGGCTGCTGGTGCCGCCCAAGGACGAACGCGCGCTCGCCCGCGCACTGGCGCGGCTGCGCGCCGAGCCTGCGCGCGCACGGGCGATGGGCGAGGCCGGCCTGCAGCGCGTGCGCGCCGAATTCACCTGGGCGCGCGTCGCGGCGAGCCTGGCCGGCGTGTTCGAGGACGCGGTGCGCGCGCGCGCCCG
>DATCRO010000944.1:0-2200 GCA_036569025.1 Burkholderiaceae bacterium | reverse complement strand
CGGGCGCGCCCGGCCAAGGCGCGGATCACAGGCGGCGGACGTCGATGTACCCGACGAGTTCGCCATCGACGTACAGCGCGCCTTCGGGGGCGCCGGCCTCCGCATGGAACTCGACGCTGGCGTCGTGCTGGCTGCGCACGCGGCGCTGGCGCGCGTGCAGGGGCCGGGCGACGTCGCGCGCCTGGCGGGCGAGCGCGGCACTGGCGCCGCGCAGGAGATGCGCCACGAGACGGCGCCAGGTATCGCTGAAGGAGGCCCGCTGCGTGGCGCGGTGGCCGGTCAGGACGGTCATGTCGTTCTCCAGGGCGGCGCTGCGGCCGCTTGCGAGGATTCAGAGGCTGGGCGGCTTGCCGCGCACGTCGCGGGGCAGGTCGAGCTGGGACAGTTCGCGTTTGAGCGCCCGTTCGCCTTCTCGGCGTTCGGCGCCCTGGCCGCCGCCGTGCTGTCCGGCTTGCCGGAAGCGCGCGGCGGCGACGAACGGATTGCGTGGTCGGGCGGTCGGGACGATGAGCTTGGACATGGTTTTCTCCTGCGGTGGGCGGCCTGGAATGGCGAAGGCCCGGGGGTCTGAACAACCGCCCGGGCCTTCGCGAAGAGAGGGTCTCGCGAACTCAGAGCGGAATCGGCAACGGCTTGGCCGCATTGCGGGCCGCCGGGAAACGAGCGGCGCGCGCGCCGCGCAGGGCCGTGCGAACGGCTGCGGTGGCGGTGCGGGATCGGTTCAGGGCTTGGCGCATGGGGCTCGTGACGGGTTGCGAGGCGGGGTGTCGCGTCAGGAGGCGATGCCGTGACTGAACGCTTGACGCAATGATAAACAACTCTTGATCTTGCGCAAGTACTTTATCAATCAATTGATCAGAGTTCGTGGCGCGAGGGCGTCGGACGTGGTCAGGCGCGCACGACCGCACCCCCATCGCGGCGCCCGCGCGCCGGGCGGGAAAGGCGGGCGCGGGCGCGCCGCTCAGCGCTTCTTCTTGAGCGGCGCGATGCCGGCCTGGGCGGAGTGCCACAGCGCCATCGGGTCATCCGGCGGCGCGGGCGGCGCCGGCGGGCGCGCCGTGACACCGGGCGCCAGCTTGCGCGGCGCGGCGGCGGGGGGCTGCGCGGGCGCGGCCGGCTCGGCTGGCGGCATCAGCACCTCGCCGAGCAGGTCGAGCAGCCGCGTTCGGGCGCGCTGCGGGTGGCGGCGGTAGTAGGTCAGCACGAGGCCGACGATGAAGCGCTCGTCGTCGTCCTGCGGCAGCGGATCGTCGGCCGGCGCGGGCGCCGTGGCCACGGCCGGCGTGGCGCCGGCGGCGTGCTCGGTGTCCATCCAGCCGACCGGCTTCTGGCAGCACTGCTCGAACTGCCGCGCGAGCCGCTCGCCGATCAGGCGCGAACGGCTCTTGATCTGGCTCCAGTAGCTCGGCTGGATCTGCAGCCGTTCGGCGAAACGGCGTTCCAGGCCCCGCAGCGTCGCGGCGTCGGGGTGCTTGATGGTGTTGCGGACGAATTCGTCGAACAGCGCGAGGGCGTTGTCCAGGCGGATAGAGGCCACGTCTCGGGGGGCGTGCATGGTTTGTAATGATAAAGGCTCGTAACGCAGGCCGCCGGATCGGCCGTCCGTCGCGCCGGCCGTCCCCCGGCAATGCCGCACGCCAGGGCCGGGGTAGGATGGGTCGATGCTCCTGAACCGCCCTCTCCGGCAACCCGGACGCCTTCTCGCCGCCCTGCTGCTGGGCGGGGCCACGCTCGCGGCCTGGGCCGGCGCCACGCCCTCGGACGCACGGCCGACGCTCGCGCCCACCTCGCCGCTCGTCAAGCCGCCGGCCGCCGCATCCGCGGCCGCGCAGGAGGACGAGCACGACGACAGCGCCAACCTGTCGGCCTCCGCGCGCCGCATCTACGACGTCGGCCGACCGCGCCTATTGCAGGTGCGCACGCTGTTGCGCGACCAGGACAGCCAGGCCAGCGTGGGCTCCGGCTCGCTGGTGGGCCCCGGCGGCCTGATCCTGACCAACTACCACGTGGTCAGCCAGGTGGCCCTCGAGCCGCAGCGCTACCGGCTGAACTTCCAGACGGTCGACGGCGTCACCGGCGCGCTGCAGCTCGTCGCGTTCGACGTCGTGCACGACCTCGCGCTGGTGCGCATGGCCGCGCCGCCGGCCGACGTCGCGAGCCGCGGGCTGTTCCAGATCCGCCCCGACACGGGCGCGGCGCT
>DATCRO010000943.1:0-8462 GCA_036569025.1 Burkholderiaceae bacterium | reverse complement strand
CGCGCCGCAGGCGACAGGCGGAGGGTTGCCTGATGTCGCCGGTCGCCGCGGAGCACCCGTCGCTGCGCGATCCGGCGTCGGGCCGTCGCCTGGCGTGGGCGGTCACGGCGCTGGTGCTGCTGTGGCCGCTGGGCCGCCTGGCCGACTTCCATCCCGCCACGCTGCTGGCACTGGACAACGTCAAGGTGCTGGGCACGTTCCTGGCCGGCTACGTGCCGCCGTCGACCGCGCCCGACTTCCTGCGCGAGCTGCTGACGGCCACGCTGACCACGCTGGCGATCGCCACCGCCGGCATCGCGCTGGCCTTCGTGATCGCGGTGCCGCTGGCCATCGCCGCGACGCGCTCGCTGTCCGTCGCCGCGATCGGCCCGGCCGACGGCCGCTGGCGCGGGCGCGCGCTGCGCCAGGCGGTGCGCACGGTGACCGTGCTGCTGCGCTCCGTGCCCGAGATCGTGTGGGCGCTGCTGTTCGTGCGCGCCTCGGGGCTGGGACCCGCCGCGGGCGTGCTCGCGCTGGCCATCACCTATGGCGGCATGCTGGCCAAGGTCTATTCGGAGATCCTGGAGTCGGCCGACATCCGGCCCGCGCGGGCGCTGCTGCAGGCCGGCAGCGGCCGTCTCGCCGCGCTGTGCTTCGGGCTGCTGCCGCTGGCGGCCGACGAACTGGTCTCGTACACCGTCTATCGCTGGGAATGCGCGGTGCGCGCCGCGGTGGTGATGGGCTTCGTCGGCGCCGGCGGCCTGGGCCAGCTGATGGACCAGGCGATCAAGGGCTTCGTTCCGTCCGAGGCGAGCAGCATCTCGCTGGTGTTCCTCGCCCTGGTGCTGCTTGCGGACGGGATCAGCCTCGTGCTGCGCAAGGTGCTCGCGTGAGCGCCGCCCGGCCGCCCGAAGGCGTTTCCTGCTGCGTCGGTCACACCGCAGTCCGCAGGACGGAGCTTGCCTCATGAACCCGCACGGCCACCCGACGGGCGAATCGACCGCAGCCCGCAGGGCGGAGAGTGGCCGATGACCGCCCCGCGCAGCCATCGCGGCGCGGGCATCGCCTGCCTGGCGGCGATCGCGCTGGCCATCGTCGCCAGCTTCCACTACCTCGCGGTCGACTTCGGCGGCCTGTTCGACGCGCAGGCGCGCGGCCGCATGGCGCGCTTCGTCGTCGAGTTCTTCCCGCCCGACGTCTCGCCCGCGTTCCTGCGCCAGGTGGGTGTCGCGGCGCTGCAGACGCTGGCCGTCTCGCTGCTGGGCACGGCGATCCCCGTGGTGCTGGGCGGCCTGCTCGCGCTGCCCGCCGCGGGCCGCCTGGGCGTCGCGCCGCAATGGCTCGCGCGCCTGGCGCTCAACGCGTTGCGCAGCGTGCCCGAGCTCGTGTGGGCGGCCTTGATGGTGCTGGCCGCGGGCCTGGGTCCGTTCGCCGGCACCCTCGCGCTCGCGCTGCACACCACGGGCGTGCTGGGCCGGCTGTTCGCCGAGAGCCTGGAGAACGCCTCGCCCGTGCCCGAAGCCGCGCTGCGCGACCTCGGCGCCGGCCGCGTCGCGCGCTTTGCCTACGGCACCTTGCCGCTGATCGCGCCGCAGTGCGTGGGCTACACGCTCTACCGCTGGGAGATGAACATCCGCATGGCCACCATCCTGGGCTTCGTGGGTGGCGGCGGGCTCGGGCAGATGCTGTATTTCCACCTGTCGCTGTTCCAGCAGGGGCAGGCGGCGACGGTGCTGCTGGCGATGACGCTGCTCGTGCTGGGCGACGACGCGCTGAGCGGCTGGGCGCGCCGTTCGCTGAGCGCGCAGCCGCATTGACCGAAAATGGCGCGATGAGCTCCCCGCAAGACGTTCCGCCGGTCGACACCTCGTCGCTGGCTCCGCTGCCGTTCGACCAGTACGCGCTGATCATCGATGCGCGCTCGCCGCACGAATTCGCGGAGGACCACGTGCCGGGCGCGGTGAACCTGCCGGTGGTCGACGACGCCGAATTCGCCGAGGTCGGCATCCGGTACAAGACCGACCAGCACGCCGCCTACCTGATCGGCGCGCAGCATTCATTCCGCAACCTCGCCCGGCACACGGCCGATCTCATCTCGCGCTACAAGACGAGCGACCGCTTCCTCGTCTACTGCTTCCGCGGCGGCAAGCGCAGCGCGCTGTGGGCCAGCAACCTGCGGCTGATCGGCTTCACCGTCGACGTCGTGCCGGGCGGCTGGAAGCGCTATCGCCAGTGGGTGCGCGACTCGCTGGCGGTGCTGCCCCGGCGCTTCGAGTACCGCGTGCTGTGCGGTCCGACCAACTGCGGCAAGACGCGCCTGCTGCACGAGCTCGCGCGCCAGGGCGCGCAGGTGCTCGACCTCGAGGGCCTCGCCAGGCACCGCGGCTCGCTGCTGGGCGACCTGCCGGGCGAGCCGCAGCCCACGCAGAAGATCTTCGACTCGCTGCTGCTGGACACGCTGCGCCGCTTCGATCCCGCGCGGCCCGTGTGGGTCGAGGCCGAGAGCCGCAAGGTCGGCCGCCTGCTGGTGCCCGACGAACTGACCGCCGCGATGCGCCGCGCCCGTGCCATCCACCTGGCCGTCCCCATGCCCGAGCGCGTGCGCCACTGCCGCGAGGAGTACGCGCATTTCGCCGTCGACCCCAAGGCGATGGTGGGCAAGCTCGGCGCGCTCAAGCAGGTCGTGGGCGGCGAGGAGATGGCGCGCTGGCACGCGCTGGCCGAGGCCGGCGCGGTGGACGAACTGTTCGAGCGCCTGATGACCGCGCACTACGACCCCTGCTACACGCGTTCCACCACGCGCGAGTTCGGCCCCGGCGACGGCGCCAACCGGCTCGAGCTGGACTCGCTGCAACCGCCAGCGCTGGCCGACGCCGCGCGCCGCCTGATCGCCCTGGAGTGACCCCATGAACCTCGTCATGAGAATCGGCTGCATCGCCGCCTACGCACTGGGCATCGCCGCCTTCACCGGCCTGATCCACGGCCCGCTCGCGGCCGCTGCGGCCATCGTCACGCTCGTGCTGATCGGCCTGCACGCGCTCGAGCTGCTGTTCGCGTACCGCTTCCTGCATCGCTACAGGGGCTCGATGGGCATGAGCGTCGTGCTGGCGCTGCTGTTCGGCGTGCTGCATTGGGCGCCTCTGGCCCGTCAACCGAAGGCCTGACCATGGGGGTGCTGTCCGGCGTTCGTGTCATCGAGATCGCCGGCCTCGGCCCGGCGCCGTTCTGCGGCATGCTGCTGGCCGACATGGGCGCGGACGTCGTGCTCGTCGAGCGCGGCGGGAAAAACGGCTCGGGCGGCGGCGATCCGCTGTCGCTGGGCAGGAACGCCATCGTCAACCGCGGCAAGCGCTCGATCGCCCTGGACCTGAAGGACGCGGACGCCGTCGACGCGGTGCTGCGACTGGTGGAAGGCGCCGACGCGCTGATCGAGGGCATGCGCCCCGGCGTGATGGAGCGCCTGGGCCTGGGCCCCGACGCCTGCCTCGCGCGCAACCCGCGGCTGGTCTACGGCCGCATGACCGGCTGGGGCCAGGACGGCCCGCTGGCGCAGGCCGCGGGGCACGACATCAACTACATCGCGCTGTCCGGCGCGCTCTGGTATTCCGGCGCGCCGGGCGAGCCGCCGACGGCGCCGCCCACGCTGGTCGGCGACCTGGGCGGCGGCGCGCTGTACCTGGCGATGGGCGTGCTGGCCGCGGTGCTGTCCGCTCGCGCGACCGGGCAGGGCCAGGTCGTCGATGCCGCCATCGTCGACGGCAGCGCCAACCTGATGAACCTGCTGCTGTCGGCGCACGCCGCCGGCCAGATGCCGTTCGAGCGCGGCCGCGGCCTGCTCGACGGCCCGCACTGGTACGGCACCTACGCCTGCGCCGACGGCGGCTTCGTGACCGTGGGTGCGCTCGAGCCGCAGTTCAACGCGCTGCTGCTTGCCAGGCTGGGCCTGGCCGACGATCCCGACTTTCGCAACGCCTACGACCCGCGCCGCTGGCCCCGCCTGCGCGAGCGCCTGGCCGCGCTGCTGGCGACGCAGCCGCGCGCGCACTGGGTCGAGCTGCTCGAAGGCAGCGACGCGTGCTTCGCGCCGGTGCTCACGCCGCGCGAGGCGCTCGCGCACCCGCACCTGGCCGCGCGCGGCGTGTACGCGGAGCGCGACGGCGTGCTGCAGGCGGCACCGGCGCCGCGGTTCTCGGCCACGCCGTCGGCGAACCCCGGTCCCGTGCCGGCGCGCGGCGAGCACGGCGAGGCGATCCTGCGCGAGATCGGCCTGGACGAGGCGGCGATCGCGCGCCTGTCACGCCGCTGAAGCGCCGGCCGCTCGCCGCGGGCGTACAGTGGCGGCCTCGAATCCCTCGCCGAGGAGCACGCATGCGCGCGCACCCGATCCTGGCCCTCCTGTCCGGAGCACTCATCATGGCAAGCACGGCCCAAGCCGCACCCGATCAACCGCCCGGCCACGTCACCGGCATCGGCGGCGTCTTCATCAAGGGCAAGGATCCCAAGGCGCTCGCCGCGTGGTACCGCGACGTCCTGGGCATGCCGGTCCAGCCCTGGGGCGGCGCCGCGCTGCGCAACGACGCGCCCGGCCACCCGCCCAAGACGGCATGGAGCGTGTTCGACGCATCGTCGGAGCACTTCGCGCCGTCCAACGCCAGCTGGATGATCAACTACGCCGTCGACGACATGGACGCGATGCTCAAGCGCCTGCAGGACAAGGGCGTCGCGGTGCTCAAGCGCACGGACGACGACGCGTTCGGCCGCTTCGCCTGGATCATGGATCCGGAGGGCAACAAGGTGGAGTTGTGGGAGCCGAAGAAACCACCGGCGCCCGCGAAGCTGTGAACGAATCCCGCACGCCCGCTCGGCAGGCCAAAACAGGCCTGCTCGTCGTTGCAAATGCTCGCCGTGGCCCGGGCCACGTCTGTGCTTTGCGCCTCGATCAGACGCGTTTTGGCGCGCCGCTCGGACGCGCCGGATTCATTCACGGCTTCTAGACGACAAACGGCCGGCCAGGTCCGTGTTCGGTCCCTGGCCGGCCTGCAAGAGCCTGCGGCTTCCTGGCTCAGGTGCGCTTGCGGCGGGCGGCCGCGACGCCCAGCATGCCCAGGCCGGACAGCAGCAGCATCATGTTGGCCGGTTCCGGCACGGTCAGCGGCGGCGACGGCGACTGCGCCGAGGCGTTGATGTCGTACGCCCCGCCCAGCAGCTGGGCGGTGCCCGTCACCTCGAGGTAGTACGAGCCGCTGGTGAGGTCCTTGAACGTCATCGTGGTGCCGGGCTGCACTTCATCGAACAGGAACGAGCCCACCAGCGACGACGAGCCCGGGGCGCCGGAGTACAGCGACAGCGTCGCGTTGTCGATGTTGGTGTCCTCGCCGAGGAACTTGATCGCGTAGGCGGGCACGTCCGATTCGGCGGCCAGCACGAACGTGTAGATGTCGTCGATCGCGCCCGGGGGATCCAGGACGACGGCGGCGGCGCCGGCGGGGCCCAGCGTGCCCCAGTCGGTGGTGGACGCGAGGGCCCCCGCGCCATATGTCGATAGTGCGAGGCCCAGGGCCAGGCCTGTGAGCTTCAGGTTCATGGTCAGTCTCCGATTCCAGTGTTGTCGATCTCTCGCCGCCCGATCGGCGGCTGGCCAGACTGGGCAATTCGTACACCTGGTTACAGCGCCCGTGCGCGAGATCGGAGGTCGCCACGCGAGTTCGTCGCAGGCGGCGCAACAAGGCCTCTACGCCCGGTGGACGTGCGCTTCCCGGGCCCGCGAAACGATCGATTCCGGTGGGTCGTCGATCGAGGTTCCAAGGGTAAACACCCAACCGATTCGGGGAGGTCCGAGGCCCGGACGATCGCCGCGCCGCAGCGGCTGGTTCGCCGCGATCGGCGCGAGGCAGGCGGCGGTGGAAATTCGCACTCATGCATGGCGCGCGAGCGATGCGCTTCTTGCTGCAAGTGCGAACCGCCATACAGCATGGGGTTAGTGCCTGCCCGCGTCCTGGCCGCATCCGCCATGGCGATCGATGGCGTCGGCGCACCGATGGCGATGCGTAGCGGGCGTCCACAAGTCGTTACGAGGGGAGTCGCTTCCGACAGCTTCGCTGCCTACGCTGGCCGGTGCGCGGCGCGTGAGGCGCCGCCATCGACACGGGGACATTCATCCAGGAACCGCCAGTGTTCCGTTCCGAGCGGGCGAGGGCCCGCGGGAACTTTCCAGGAGAACAGACATGAGATCCATCCATCACTTCATCCAGTTCGGCGTGGCCGCGGCCACGGCCCTGGCGCTCAGCGCCTGCGGCGGGGGCGGCGGCTCGTCCACGTCGAGCACGCAAGGCACGCTGCGCCTCGGGCTCACGGACGCCCCGGCGTGCGGCTACGACCACGTCAACGTGACGATCCAGAAGGTGCGCATCAACCAGAGCGCGACCGCGGCGGACACCGACTCCGGCTGGACCGACATCACGCTCGATCCCGCGCTGCGCGTCGACCTGCTGACGCTGACCAACGGCGCGCTGACGACGCTCGGACAGGCACCGCTGGCCGCGGGCCACTACTCGCAGATCCGTCTCGTGCTGGCGGCCAACGACACGGCGTCCCCGCTTGCCAATTCCATCGTGCCCACCGGGGGTTCCGAGATCGCGCTGACCACGCCCAGCGGCCAGCAGAGCGGCCTGAAGCTGAACGCCGACATCACGATCGCCGCCGACCAGATGGCCGATTTCCTGCTCGACTTCGACGCCTGCAAGTCGGTCGTGCGCGCGGGCAACTCCGGCAAGTACCTGCTCAAGCCGGTGATCTCGGTGATCCCGAGCTTCATCTCGGGCGTCACGGGCTACGTCGACCCCAGCCTGGGCAACGGCGGGACGCTGGTGTCGGTGCAGCAGGCGGGCGCCGTCGTGAAGGCCACGTCGCCGGATGCGACCGGCAAGTTCACGCTCGAGCCCGTGGCGCCCGGCGCCTACGACCTCGTCGTCGCCGCGACCGGCCACGTGACGGGCGTGCTGACCGGCGTGCCGGTGGCCGACAAGACGATCACGATCCTCAACACGTCGTCCTCCGCGTTCGACTTCACGGCGACCCCGACGGGCTCCGTGGGCGGGACGATCACCACGGCCACCACGCCGGTCGATGCCTCCGTGGACGCGCTGCAGACGCTGGGCAACGGCGACGTGGTCGACATCGCGACCACCAACGCCGACGCGGACACCGGCGTCTACGCGCTGGTGCTGCCCGCGTCGGCTCCGGTTGTCGCGCCGTACGCGTCGGCCGCGTCCAGCGTCTCCTTCGCGCCGGATCCGGCGGCCGGCGTCAACTACACGATCCGGGCGACCTCGGGTGGCGTGTCGAAGTCGGCGCAGCTGGCGGTGTCCGCCAGCGCGCCGGCCAGCGCGAGCTTCTCGTTCTGAGATTGCGCGGCAGGGGCCCGGCAAGGGCTCCTGTCGTGTTGTTTTTATGGCTGTGCAATTCGCACATTCGTAACCGGATCTGATCGGAACGGCATCCGTTCCAGGATCCGGTCGGACGGGCGCGTCGAGGCGTCGACCACGGCGCCACGCACCCTTCGCGCCTGCCGCGATCCGTGCGTCCCCGTGGAGGCGCGCTTTGGCCGTGAATCGGCCGAAGTCAGACATTGCAGGGCCGAAGTCGCCGCCCTACAGTCCGCCATCGACCCGAAGAGGTCGCCAGGACGGAGACACGAGGCGATGAGCCGCTGGGCCGGATTGACCGCGAACGAGCTGAACGTCCTCGAAGGCGTGTTCTGGCTGCATGGTCCGTCGCGCGAGGCGCTGTCGCATCGGCTGGCGTTCTCCCGCACGCACGTCAACGCGGTGATCGCCGGCATGCTCGAGGCCAGCTGGCTCGACCGCTCGGGCCAGCGCGAATCGTCCGGCGGCCGGCGCGCGGAGACGCTGTGCCTGCATCGCTCGCTGGGCGTGCTGCTGTGCGCCGACCTCGGGGCAACGAGCATCGAAGTCGCCGTGCTCTCGCTCGACCTCGAGGTGCTGGAGCGCCGCAGCGAGACTATCGACGTGCGCATCGGCCCGGGCCTGGTGCTGTCGCGCATCCGGGCGCTGATGCGCGAGGTGCTGGCCGCGCGCAGGCTCAAGGCGCGCGACGTCCTGGCGATCGGCATGGGCGTGCCGGGCCCCGTGGACTTCGCCACCGGCCAGCTGGTCGAGCCGCCGCTGATGCCGCAGTGGGACAGCTTCTCGATCCGCGACGACCTGCGCGCCGAATACGAGGCCCCCGTCTGGGTCGACAACGACGTCAACCTGATGGCGCTGGCCGAGCTGTGGCGCCTCAAGCGCGAGCTGCCCAACTTCCTGGTGCTCAAGGTGGGCACGGGCATCGGCTGCGGCGTCGTGTGCCACGGCGAGGTCTACCGCGGCGCCAACGGGTCGGCCGGCGACGTCGGCCACATCTGCGTCGACCCGGTGGGGCCGCGCTGCCACTGCGGCAACGTCGGCTGCGTCGAGACCATGGCC
>DATCRO010000942.1:0-15555 GCA_036569025.1 Burkholderiaceae bacterium | reverse complement strand
CGTGGACGTGTCGGTGGGCCGGCCGCAGGTGGCGTACCGCGAGACACCGACGATCGAGAGCAAGGTGACGCACGTGCACAAGAAGCAGAGCGGCGGCCCCGGGCAGTTCGCCGGGGTCACACTGCGCCTGCGTCCGCTGGCGCGCGGCGACGGGTTCCGCTTCGTCAACGAGAGCGTCGGCGGCGCGATCCCGCGCGAGTTCGTCCCGGCGATCGAGGCCGGCATCCGCCGCGCCGCGCAGGTGGGCGTGGTCGCCGGTTTCCCGACCGTCGACTTCGAGGCGACCGTGCTGGACGGTGCCGCGCACGAACGCGACTCGTCGTCGCTGGCCTTCGAGCTGGCCGCGGCCGCCGCGTTCCGCGAGGCGGCCGCCAAGGCCAAGCCCTTGCTGCTCGAGCCGGTGATGGCCGTCGAGGTCATCACGCCGGTCGATCATCTGGGCGACGTCATCGGCGACCTGCACCGCCGCCGCGGCGACGTGCTGGGCCAGACCCAGCGCGGCGGCGCGGCCGTCGTCACCGCGAACGTGCCGCTCAAGGAGATGTTCGGCTACATCGGCCACCTGCGCGCCATGACCTCGGGTCGCGCGCAGTACTCGATGCAGACGAGCCACTACGACGCGGCGCCGGCGCGCGAGCTGGCGGCGCTGGCCGCGTGACCGACGCGGCCCGAAGGGCGCGCATCCGAAGAGGGTGCGCGCCCTTTTTTTCGGCGACGCACCGGGAGGAGTCAGCCGGCCGGCGCCGGGACTCCCGGTTGCCGCAATCCGGCCATGGCGAGCTCGACATCGACATGCGCGGCGACGCTGGCGCTGCTGGCTTCGATGGGCTCGTCCGGAGCGGACGCGTCAGGCTCCGCCAGCGAACCCGAACCGCAGCAAGTCCAGGTCACCGCCGCCCTGCCCGGCGCGCGCGACGAGAAGACCCTGTCCCGACTGCTCGCCGCACGGGACGCCTTCGACCACCACCATGCCCTCGCGCCCGAGGCGACACTCGCGTTCCGCCTCTACGCGCGCCTCGATCCGCAGGACCTGGCGCGCCTGCAGTTGTGGCTGGTCGATGGCGGCCGGCGCACGCCCGTGCCGCTCGACGACCACCAGCGCTTCGCGCTGTCCCCCGACTGGACGCGCGCCCTCGCCGACCGCGGCGCCGTCCTGCGCACCAACCTCCCCGACGGCGCCGTCGCCTGGCATGTCGACGTGCGATCGCCCGGCGTCCCCGATGACGGGCGCCGCCTCGGCGACCTGCGGCTCGAATGCGAGGCCGACACCTTCCACGGCAACCTGCAGCGCGGACTGCGCACGCCGGTGTCGGCCATCCTCGACGCGAGCGACGAGCTGTGCCTGAGGGACGACGCCGAAGCCTGGTTCGCGGAGCGGCCGGTCTTTCGCGTCACGCTCGTGGACGGCGACCGCCGCCGCGTCCTGCCCTATCGCTACCTGCACGGCAGCAACGGCACGATGGCGATGGCGCCGCTGTTCGACTGGCCCTATGCGTTGCGCGATCGCACCTGGTTCCTGCCGCTGGACGACCGCTCGTGGCCCGATGGAACGCTGGTGCAATTGGACGCGATGGACGCGCCGCAGCCGGAGGCGTCGCCGTGAGTGAGCGCGGCATGGCCGTCCTGGCGCTCGCGCTGGCCGTCGCCGGCTGCAGCACGGCCGGCAACGGCCGCCTGGTGAAGCTGGACGACCCGGAGGCGCGCGGCTTGCTGGTGCCGGGCGCGACCACGCAGTCTCAGGTGCGCCAGGCCTTCGGACAGGGCACCGTCGTCAGGTTCCGCAGCGGCTGGGAGACCTGGCAGTACCAGTACCGCGAAGGCATTCCCAAGGGTTGGGACGAGGTGCCCTACATCGGCCTCGTCACCAGCCGGCTGGCGCGTCCGACCAAGGAGCTGGTGGTGCTGTTCGACGACCACGGCGTCGTGCGGCGCTGGTCGCTGCAGCAGTTCGATGACCGCGAGATCCGGCCCGGCTCGCCCTGAACGCCCCGCGGGCTGCGGGGGCTTGGCGAAGATAGTTGCATGCGTTACTATCTCAATATGAACAATCAAACACGCAATCGTTCCGTGCAGACCATGGCTGCCGCCGAACGCGCACACCAGCGCGCCACCGGCGGCGGGCTCGGGGACGTCGCGATCTACATCCTCATGCGCACCTGCAACATCATGATGGGCGAGCGCGCGAGCCGCCTGCTGGAGCCGCACGGCCTGACCGCCATGGGCTACATCACGATGATGTCGCTCTACAGCCGGCCGGAGAACCTGGCGAACCCGTCGGAGCTGAGCGAGGTCACGGGCGAGACGCGCGGCAACATGACGCGCATCTGCGACGAGCTGGTCGACAAGGGCTGGATGCGCCGCGTGCCCAACGCCGAGGATCGCCGCCGCGTCGACCTGTCGCTGACCGACGCCGGCATGGCGCTGCTGAACTCGGTCGTCCCCGAGATGCGCGCGCAGGCCGACGCGTTCTACGACCGCACGTTCACCAAGGCCGAGAAGGCGTCGCTGCAACAGCTGCTGACCAAGTTCTCCGCGGCCCTGGCGGCCGAACTCTGACAAGCGCGGCATCCGGCGACGGGTGCCCTTTTTTTGCGCATATGGTTGCAAAATGAACTATCAATATCGTGACTATTTCGACGGAAACTCCGTCCGGCGCCTTGCGCCGCTCGCCGCCGCGGTGCTGGCGCTGCTGCTCGCCGCGTGCGCGCCGCTGCCGCCCAAGGACGCGGCGCCCGCCTTCGCCACGCCCCGCGCCACCGACCTCGTCGCCGACGCGCCCGCATCCGCCGCGGCCTCGCCGGGCGAGCCGGCACTCGGCGACTACGGCGATGCGCAACTGGGCCGCCTCATCGCGCTCGCGCTGCAGGACTCGCCGACGATGGCCGTCGCGCAGGCGCGCGTGCGCCAGGCCGACGCGGCCGCCGGCCAGACCCAGGCAGCGGCCGGCGCCAGCCTCGCGCTCGACGGCTCGGCCACGCGCGAGCGCTATCCGGAGCACAGCCTCTATCCGCCGCCGATCGCCGGCTCCTGGCGCACCAGCGGCCACGTCGCGCTCGACTTCGCCTACGACTTCGACTTCTGGGGCCGCAACCGCAACGCGCTCGACGCCGCGCTCGGCCGCGCCACCGCCGCGCGCGCCGACGCGCGGGCTGCGGCCGCGACGCTGGCCGCCGGCGTCGCCAGGACCTACTTCCAGTGGCAGGCCGCCGACCAGCACCTGAAGATCGCGCAGCAGGTCGGGGCGCAGCGCCAGGCCCTGGTCGAACGCCAGGCGCGCCGCGTGCGCGCAGGCCTCGCGCCGGGCGCCGACCTCGCGCCGCTGGATGCCGACGCCGCGGCGCCGCGCCAGAGCATCGTGCAGCTCCAGACCCAGCGCGCGCAAGCCGAGCGCCAGTTGCAGGCGCTCGTCGGCGTCCACGCCCTGCCCGCGCTGCAGCCCGCGCCGCTGCCCGCGCCCGCCGCGATCGAGACGGCCGACCTGCGCCTGGACCTGCTCGCGCACCGCCCCGAGGTGGCCGCCGCGCGCGACCGCGTGCAGGCCGCGCTCAGGGACGTCGACGCGCAACGCGCCGCGTTCTACCCCGACGTCACCCTCAGCGCGCTGGCCGGCTTCGACGCGCTGCAGCTGAGCTCGCTGCTGCACGGCGCCAACCGCGAGTTCGCCGCCACGCCGGCGATCCACCTGCCGATCTTCGACGCGGGCCGCCTGCGCGCGGGCCTCGCTTCGAAGCGCGCCGACGTGGCGCTGGCCGTCGCGCAGTACGACCAGGCGCTGCAGCAGGCCGTCGCCGACGTCAACGACGCGACCGTGCGGCTGCAGGGCGCGCAACGCGAGGCCGCGCCGCTCGCGGGCCAGCGCCTCGCCCGCGAGCGCGACCTGGCGAGCGCGAAGGCGCGCGAGCAGGCCGGCCTGATCGACGGCCAACAGCGGCTCGTCGACGAGCTCGTGCTGACCGCGCTGCAGGACCAGGAGATCACGCTGCGCCTGCAGACGCTGGTCGCCCGCATCGACCTCGATCGCGCCCTCGGCGGCGCGCTGCCCGCGCCCGCCCGCGTCGCCGCCGCCACGAACTGAACACCCGCATCACCGAACAAGAGGACAGCCACCATGACCGACGACACCACGCCCGCCGCCGCCCCCGAAACGCCCAGGACGGGCTCGCGCGCCAAGGCGCTGACCATCGCCGGCGCCTCGTTCGCGCTCGCCGCCATCGCCTGGGCCGCCTGGCAGTTCGGCTACGCGCAGTACCGCGAGAGCACCGACGACGCGTACGTGCAGGCCAACCTCGTCTACGTCAACGCGCAGGTCGGCGGCACCGTCACCGCGCTCGGCGCCGACGACAACCAGCCGGTGAAGGCCGGCCAGGTGCTGGTCGCGCTCGATCCATCGGACGCGGCAGTCGCGCTGGCCGATGCGGGCGCGCAGCTGGGCCTGGCCGTGCGGCAGGTGCGCCAGCAGCAGGACGCGGTCGGCGAGAGCCAGGCCGTCGTCGCGCAGCGCCGCACCGACCTGCAGCGTGCGCAGGAAGATCTGGCACGCCGCACGCAGCTCGCAGGCACCGACTCGATCGCGGCCGAGGACCTGCAGCACGCCAGGCAGGCGGTGGCGGCGGCGCAGGACGCGCTGGCCGTCGCCGAGAAGACGCTCGCCAGGACGCGCACGGCCGTCGCGGGCGTCTCGCTCAGGCAGAACCCGTCGGTGCTGCGCGCGCGCGCCGCCTACGTGCAGGCCTCGCTGGCCACGCAGCGCAACGACGTGGTCGCGCCGATGGACGGCGTGGTCGCACGCCGCTCGGTGCAGGTGGGCCAGCACGTGGCTGCGGGCGCGGCGCTGCTGGCCGTCGTGCCGCTGCAGGGCGCCTGGATCGACGCCAACTTCAAGGAGCCGCAGCTGCGCCACATCCAGGTCGGCCAGCCGGTGACGGTGTCGACCGACCTGTATGGCGGGCACGTCGAATACCACGGCGTCGTCGCGAGCATCGCGGCAGGCTCGGGCGGCGCGTTCTCGCTGCTGCCGCCGCAGAACGCCACGGGCAACTGGATCAAGGTGGTGCAGCGCGTGCCGGTGCGCATCGCGCTCGACGCCAAGGAGCTGGCCGCGCATCCGCTGCGCGTGGGACTGTCCACCGACGTCACCGTCGACACGCACCAGCGCTCGGACGAGCAGAAGCCCGCGATGGGCCTGCCCGGCGCCAACTTCAGGACGCCCGTCTTCGACGCGCAGCTCAAGACCGCCGAGGCGCGCGCCGACGCGCTGATCGCGCAGGAAGCCGGGAGCCTGCAATGATCAGGATCGCGCCAGCCCGTTTGCGGGCCGGGCGCCGGGCCGCCCCAAGCCGGCCCGCAGTGCGCTCGGGGGACGGAGCGCCCCACCCGGCGCGGGAGGGGCTCCAATGACCGCCGCCGCAGCCCTGCCGGCCGACGCGGCGCCGCCGCGGCCCGCGGCCGGGGCCACCGCCGCGCATGCGCCGCTGCCGCCGCACCTGCTGCCCATCTTCACCATCGCGGTGGCGCTGTCGACGTTCATGGAGGTGCTGGACACCTCGATCGCCAACGTCGCCGTGCCCACCATCGCCGGCAACCTCGCGGTGAGCCCGAACATGGGGACGTGGGTGATCTCGTCCTACGGGCTGGCCGCGGCCATCGTCGTTCCGCTGACCGGCTGGATCGCGCGCCGCTTCGGCGAGGTCAGGACGTTCTGCGTCTCGGTGCTGCTGTTCACGATCGCGTCGGCGCTGTGCGGCCTGGCCACGAGCCTGCCGATGCTGGTGGCTTTCCGCTTCCTGCAAGGCCTGGTGTCGGGCCCGATGGTGCCGCTGTCGCAGACGCTGCTGCTGCAGAACTACCCGCCGGCCAGGCGCGGGATGGCGATGGCGCTGTGGTCGATGACGGTGGTCGTCGCGCCGATCTTCGGCCCGCTGCTGGGCGGCTGGATCACCGACAACGCGACATGGCCGTGGATCTTCTACATCAATGCGCCGATCGGCGTGTTCGCGGCCTTCACCGCGTGGACGCTGCTGCGGCAGCGCGAAACCCCCACGGCCACGCAGCCGATCGACGTTGTCGGCCTCGTCGCGATGGTCGTCGGCGTGGGCGCGCTGCAGCTGATGCTGGACAACGGCAACGACCTCGACTGGTTCTCGTCCGGCGTCATCACGGCGCTCGCGGTGATCGCCGTCGTCGGCATCACGTTCCTGGTGATCTGGGAGCTGACGGACGAGCATCCGATCGTCGACCTGTCGCTGTTCCGGACGCGCAACTTCCGCTTCGGCGTGATCGCGATGGCGCTCGGCTACATGGCCTTCTTCGCGATGACGGTGCTGATCCCGCTGTGGCTGCAGACGGTGATGAACTACACGCCGACATGGGCCGGCATCGCCACGGCGCCGGTGGGCATCTTCGCGCTGATCGTCTCGCCGCTGGTGGGCAGGAACAGCCACCGCTTCGACCTGCGCGTGGGCGCGTCGCTCGCGTTCGTCGTCTTCGGCCTGACGGCGTGGTGGTTCTCCAGCTTCAACCTGGACACCTCGCTGGGCCACATCGTCTGGCCGCGGCTGCTGCAGGGCGTGGCGGTGGCGTTCTTCTTCATCCCGATCAACCAGATCCTGCTGTCGGGCGTGACGCCTTCGCGCATGGCGGCGGCGTCGGGCCTGTCGAACTTCTTCCGCACGCTCTCGGGCAGCATGGGCACGGCCATCGTGACCACGCTGTGGACGCATCGCACCGAGGTGCACGAGGTGCGGCTGGCGGAGAACCTGACCAAGAACGGCGTGGCGTCGACGTCCTACCTGGACACGCTGGCGCAGGGCGGGGTGTCGGGCAATGCGGGCTATGCGCAGGTGCAGGGGCTGGTCCATGCGCAGAGCGCGATGCTGGCGACGAGCGAGGTGTTCTGGGGGATCGCGATTCTCTTTGCGCTGCTGATCGGGTTCGTGTGGCTGACGAAGCCGCCGTTCGGGGTGGCTGGCGGCGCGGCGGGTGGTCACTGAAGGATTGCCGGCACCGACGCGCGCCGTCGGGCTTGACGCGACTCGCAGGCCGCGGTGTCGGCACCGCTTCTCGTGATGGACGAAAGGCTTGCGCGACCGGCCTGTCTTCGTAGGGCGGGTTAGCCGCAGGCGTAACCCGCCATCCGGGGACGTGCCGGAACGCCGCCATGGCGGGTTACGCCTGCGGGCTAACCCGCCCTGCAGCGTGTCGCTACGGCGCAGTCGGCACGAAGCAACATGGAGGCCCGGACGATGCGCCCAACGCTATGATGGCCTCAGGCCCATCCCCATCGACGGGTCGACGTCGCTCGGACGGTTCCGGGCGCTCACGTGAAAGTTCATCCATGTCCTCTTCCTCGGGCAAGCGCCGTTTCGCGCGCATCGATCGCCTCCCCCCGTACGTCTTCAACATCACGGCCGAACTGAAGCTCGCCGCGCGCCAGCGTGGCGAGGACATCATCGACCTGAGCATGGGCAATCCCGACGGCGCCACGCCGCCGCACATCGTCGCCAAGCTCACCGAGGTCGCGCAACGGCCGGACACGCACGGCTACTCCGCCTCGAAAGGCATCCCGCGGCTGCGGCGCGCGATCTCGCACTGGTACCGCGACCGGTACCAGGTCGACATCGATCCCGACAAGGAAGCCATCGTCACGATCGGCTCCAAGGAAGGCCTCGCCCACCTGATGCTCGCCACCGTCGACCGCGGCGACACGGTGCTGGTGCCCGACCCGAGCTACCCGATCCACATCTACGGCGCGGTGATCGCGGGCGCCGACATCCGCTCGGTGCCGATGGCCCCCGGCATCGACTTCTTCGCCGAGCTCGAGCGCGCCATCCGCGGCAGCTACCCCAAGCCCAAGATGATGATCCTGGGCTTCCCGTCGAACCCGACCGCGCAGTGCGTGGAGCTCGCCTTCTTCGAGCGCGTGATCGCGCTGGCGCGCAAGCACGACATCTTCGTCGTGCACGACCTGGCCTACGCCGACATCGTCTACGACGGCTGGAAGGCGCCGTCCATCATGCAGGTGCCCGGCGCCAAGGACATCGCGGTGGAGTTCTTCACGCTCAGCAAGAGCTACAACATGGCCGGCTGGCGCGTGGGCTTCATGGTGGGCAACCCCGACCTGGTGGCGGCGCTGGCGCGCATCAAGAGCTACCACGACTACGGCACGTTCACGCCGCTGCAGGTGGCCGCCATCGCGGCGCTGGAGGGCGACCAGGCCTGCGTGGAGGAGATCCGCGCGAAATACCAGTCGCGCCGCGACGTGCTGCACAAGGGCCTGACCGAGATCGGCTGGGAGGTCGACCTGCCCAAGGCCTCGATGTACCTGTGGGCCCGCATCCCGCCGCAATACCGCGAGCTCGGATCGCTCGAGTTCTCCAAGCGGCTGCTGGAAAAGGCCAAGGTCTGCGTGTCGCCGGGCATCGGTTTCGGCGACCAGGGCGACGACTTCGTCCGCTTCGCGCTGATCGAGAACGAGTCGCGCATCCGCCAGGCGGTGCGCGGCATCCGGGCGATGTTCAAGGCGGACGCGGCGATCGCCGCCTGAGCGCGGGGACGCGAGGGGTGCGGGCGCCGCGCCCAGGGCGATGTTCATGCGCAGGTCGCGGCGTTAGCCAGTCGATCCCTGCGCGGCCGGTTCCGCGCCTTCCACGATCTCCGCCTGGCGCTTCTGGTGCACATGGCGGATGCCCAGCGTGATGAGGATGCGCGTCGTCACCGACAGCGCCGCGATGAAGATCCCCACGAGCACGGCATCGCGCTCGTGCTCGCGCGTGTCGGCCTGGCGGCGCAGCAGGAAGCGGCGCTCGTTCTCGGCCAGCACCATCACCTGCTGGCGGATCGCGGTCATCGCTTGGCCGTCGTCGCCGTTGCGGATCGCAAGCTGCGCCGCCGTGAAGCCCTCGCGCTGGCGCAGTTCGATCGTCTTGCCCAGCTCGGCCAGCTTGGCGGCGACCGCCTCCTCGAGCCGGGCCAGGTTGGTCTCCTGCTTCGCGCTGGCCGCCAGCAGCACGCGCAGGCGGTCGGCGTCGGCCTGCTGCTCGCGCAGCGCGGCCTGGAACACGGCCAGGTGCGCTTCATCGCCGGTGATGATGAAGTCGCGCTGCGCGACGTCCGCGTTCTGCACCGAGATGTACAAGCCGTCCACCACGTCCAGCACCGCGTAGGCGCGGTCGACGCGTTCGCGGTTGTCCAGGGCCAGGTGGTGGTAGTGGTACGACAGCCACGCGCCCAGCACCACCACCGTGGCCATCGGGATGGCGGCGATCGAGTGCCACAGCACGAGGCGACGCGGCGGCCAGCGCAGCGTCCTGAGGGTCTTCCACGACATGGGCGTTTCCGGCGGACGAGGTCGTTCCAGGCAGTGCAGGGCAAGCCTCGGTCCTGTCGCGTTCCCTTGCGCGCGCGTCCTCGATCGGCGGGCCGTTACCATGGGTGGCGCCGCCCCGAATCCCCTTCCCGAAAGCCCGCCATGCAAGTGATCACGCCCCGCCCCTCCGATCTCGGCGACGGCTTCCTCGTCCACCGCGCGCTCCCGAGCGCCGCGCGACGCGCCGTCGGGCCCTTCGTGTTCCTGGACCAGTTCGGCCCCGTGCAGCTCGCTCCGGGCAAGGGCCTGGACGTGCGGCCGCACCCGCACATCGGCCTGGCCACCGTCAGCTACCTGTTCGAAGGCACGATCCTGCACCGCGACAGCCTCGGCAGCGTCGTGCCGATCCAGCCCGGCGAGGTGAACTGGATGACGGCCGGCCGCGGCATCGTGCACTCGGAGCGCTCGCCCGAGGACGTGCGCGCCGCGGGCGCGCGCCTGTGGGGCCTGCAGTTCTGGGTGGCGCTGCCGCTCGAGAAGGAGCAGTGCCCGCCGGCGTTCGCGCACCATGGCGCCGACGCGATCCCGCGCGTGACGCGCCCCGGCGCGCGCGTGAGCGTCGTGCTGGGCGAGGCCTTCGGCGCGACGTCGCCGGTGGAGGTGACGTCGCCGATGTTCCTGGTCGACGTGCGGCTGGATGCCGGCGCGTCGATCGATCTCGAGGTCGACCACCCCGAGCGCGCGGCCTACGTGCTCGAAGGCGAAGTGCGCGGCAACGGCGCCGGCGCGCCCACGGCCAGGGAACACCTGATCGTGTTCGACGCCGGCGAGCCCGCGCTTCTCACGGCCGGCGACGCGCCGGCGCACGTGGTGCTGCTGGGCGGCGCGCCGCTGGACGCCCCGCGCTTCCTGTGGTGGAACTTCGTGTCCAGCCAGCGCGACCGCATCCTGGAGGCGCAGGCCGCCTGGTCGGAGCAGCGCTTCCCGGCAGTGCCCGGCGAGACCGAGTTCATCCCGCTGCCGGCACGCCCGATGCCGCCGGGTTCGGCCCTGTGACGCATCACGCGAGGTTCGCCATGCCCGACCCGAAGAAGACGCCGCCACCGCCCTCCGACGACGACCTGCTCGACGAGGCGCTGGAAGAGACCTTCCCCGCCAGCGACCCGATCGAGCCGCCGCGCCGCGACAAGCTGCCGCCCGCCCACGCGCCCGGCAGCGACGTGCACGACCAGTGAACGCGCACGCGCTCACGCTGGTGCTGAACGGCCACGCGCTGTTCACCTTCCTGGACCTCGCGGGCACGTTCGCGTTCGCACTCAGCGGCGCGGTGGCGGCGCGCGAGCGCGGCCTGGACTGGTTCGGCGTGCTGGTGCTCGCCTTCACCGTGGCCTGCGGCGGCGGCGTGCTGCGCGACGTGTGCATCGGCGCGATCCCGCCCGCGGGCCTGGCCGACTGGCGCTACCTGGCGGTCGCGATGACCGCCGGCGTGCTGACGCTCGCGTCGCGTTCGCTCGTCGACCGGCTCGCCCACCCGGTGGTGCTGTTCGACACGCTGGGCCTGGGCCTGTTCGCGGTCACCGGCGCGCAGAAGGCGCTGCTGGCCGGCTCGAACGCCGAAGTCGCGATGCTGCTGGGCATGGTCACCGCGGTGGGCGGCGGGCTCGCGCGCGACGTGCTGCTCAATCGCGTGCCGGTCATCCTGCAACGCGAGATCTACGCCTCGGCGGCGCTGGTCGGCGCGGCGGTCGCGACCTTCGGCGAGGAGTTCGGCCTGGGGTCGCCCACGCTCACCTGGTGCGCGGTGGCCGTGTGCTTCGCGCTGCGTGCGCTGTCGCTGCGCTACCGCTGGCACCTGCCGCGTTTCCAGCGCAAGCCGCGGCCGGAGGCCGGCGATTCGATGAACTCGCTGGGCGAGTAGGCCCGCGCCGGCAAGGGCATCGTGCGCGGAACAGAATCGCGCCTCCTACCGAGCCGGAAGCCCCTTCATGACGACCCTCGCCGATTTCCCGATCACCCGGAAGTGGCCCGCGACCCACCCCGACCGCCTGCAGCTGTACTCGCTTCCCACGCCCAACGGCGTCAAGGTGGCGATCGCGCTGGAGGAGACGGGGCTGCCGTACGAGCCGCACCTGGTGCGCTTCGACACCAACGACCAGCTGTCGCCCGAGTTCCTGTCGCTGAACCCGAACAACAAGATCCCGGCCATCATCGACCCGGACGGGCCGGGCGGCGCGCCCATGCCGCTGTTCGAGTCGGGCGCGATCCTGGTCTACATCGCAGGCAAGACGGGGCAGCTGATGCCCAGGGACGACGCCGGCCGCTACCAGGTGCTGCAGTGGCTGATGTTCCAGATGGGCGGCATCGGCCCGATGTTCGGCCAGGTCGGCTTCTTCAA
The DNA here is from genome assembly GCA_036569025.1 of Burkholderiaceae bacterium. Classification (GTDB taxonomy): domain Bacteria; phylum Pseudomonadota; class Gammaproteobacteria; order Burkholderiales; family Burkholderiaceae_C; genus Scleromatobacter. Next base: position 3,856 of record DATCRO010000942.1, on the reverse strand, counting down.
CAAGTTCGCCGGCAAGGACTACGAGGACAAGCGCCCGCGCGACCGCTACGTCGCCGAGTCGCGCCGCCTGCTGGCCGTGCTGGACAAGCACCTCGCCGGCCGCGAGTGGATCGTCGGCGACGAGTACTCCATCGCCGACATCGCCAGCTTCCCGTGGATCAACAACCTGGTGACCTTCTACGGCGCCGCCGACCTGGTCGGCTTCGACGATTTCGCCAACGTCAAGCGCGTGCTGGCCGCGTTCCTGGCGAGGCCGGCGGTGCAGCGCGGGCTGAAGATCCCGGCCAGGCCGGCGGCCTAGGACTTATGGACAGCGGCGCGACGACGCCAGAGGGGTCTGGCCTCTCCTTCGTCCGCGGCGTCTGGCCGAGCGCAGCGGCCTCGGCCCATCGCGGACGAAGGACAGGCCTGACCTCGACCCGTCAGCGGCTGATCGAGGTCAGGCCTGTCCTCGAATCGCGACACGCGCAGCCGCTACCGAGGACTTGTCAGCGCGATTCGAGGAGAGGCCAGACCCCTCGCTGATCGGCGCGCCACGGATTGCTACGCACGAGGCGCCCGCTCGAACTGCCAGGTGCTCGTGCCACGCCGGTAGCCCAGCGACTCGTAGACGCCGATGGCCACGTCGTCGGGGTCGGCCACCATCACCAGCGTGTCCAGGTCCATCGCCTCGAAGCCATGGCGGCAGACGGCGTGGACGAGCGCCGTGCACAGGCCGCGGCGGCGCCAGGCCGGATGCGTGGACACGTACTGGAAGCGGCCCAGCCGGGCGGCCGGATCGCCGGCGCGCGAGGACGCGCGGAACAGGCCGCACGAAGCCACCAGCACCGCGCGGCCTTCGACCTGGGCCACCAGGCCGAACCAGTGGCCGAGGCCCGCGGCCTGCATCGCGGCATAGCGGCCGACCTGGCGCTGCGCGAACTCGCGGTAGCCTGTCGGCTCGAAGCGGCTCGAGTCGACCGCCACCTGCTTGTCGACGACGGCCTGCCCGTCGTGCGGGAGATCCAGCACCTGGAACTCGACGCCCTCGGGCAGCGGCCGGCGCGGCGCCAGCATCTGGTCGCGCGCCAGCGTCAGCACCGTCGCCTCGCTGAGCGTGAAGCCGGCGGCGGCGAACTCGGGTGGCAACGCGAGGCGCTCGCGCACGTCGACGCCGAACGCGCGATGGCGCGACGCCGGCTGGCGCGACGCGATCTCCTCGTCGAACAGCGCCATCCAGCGCTCGAGGTCGCCCGGCCCCGGCGCATGCTGGAACAGCAGGAAGTTGCCCCACCAGAAGGTCGGGTTGCCAGGCGTGCGCACGCACAGGTGGTTGCCGCGATCGTCGACGTGGCCGTCGAAGCGGGCGAAGATCAGGTCGGTGCGCCAGCCCAGGGACAGCTCGGCATCGACCATTGGCGACGGGATCGTCTCGCGTGCCGCATCGCGGCGCGCCGGTTCGGCGTTGGACATGCCGGCGATTGGATCACGCTCGCGCAGCGATTCCGCGAACGCCTCGGCCTGTCGCAGGAAGCGGCCGCTGCGGGCCGCCTTGTCCGGCATTCAGCCGTTCCGCGGGCGCCTCGCCGCGGCGATCAGCGCCGCGAGGCCGGCCATCATGAGCGCGGCGTCGCCCGGCTCGGGCACGGCCGGCGGCAGGTCCTCGTTGACGGCCAGCACGCCCGCGCCGCCCATCGAGTCGAAGGAGTGGACGTACCAGCCGAAGGTCTGCCCCGCGCCGACGCTCACGCTGAACGAGCCGTTGCTGCTGGTGCCGGGCCCGCCGTCGATCGACAGCTGCGTCTCCACGCCGTCCAGGATCCAGCCGGCCGGGTCGTAGACGCTGCCGCCGGTGTCGTGGGACTCGTACTGCCAGGTGAACGAGATCGTGGTGGCGGACGCGTAGGTCTGCACGTAGAACGCGGTGTCGTCGACGCCCGAGCCATCGTTCGAGCCGGTGATCGTGAACGCCGGATAGCTGCCGGACAGCGTGCCGTTGCCGCCGTCGTCGTCGTAGAACGTGTAGGCCGCGTGGGCGGCGCCCGACCAGCCGCCGAATGCGGCGGTGACGGCGGCGAGCGCGGCCGTGCGAAGCGTCTTGTTCATGCGTCCTCCTGGCAAGAGACGCGCCGTCCCTGGCGCGACCCGGGGATCGTCGGAGCCCGCCCCGTCGACGTCAACCGCGCCCGGCCGGCAAGCTAGGGGGCCACGTCCAGGCGCAAGTGCATCTGCAGGTCGTCGCGCGACTGGCCGTCCAGCCGCACCGCGTCGGCTTCGCGGGCGAACACGACGAAGCCCAGCGATTCGTACAGCGCGATGGCGGCCACGTTCTGCGAATCGACGCTCAGCGTCACCTTGGCGATGCCCGGCGTCGCGCGGGCGTGCGCGATCGCCGCCGCCATCAGCTCGCGCGCGACGCCGTGCCCGCGCGCGGCCTCGGCCACGTACATGCCCCAGATGTGGCCCTTGTGCGCGAGCTGGATCAGCGTCTCCCGCGCGAGGCCGGCGACGCCCACGAGGGTATCGCCGTCGAACGCGCCGAACACCGCGTGGCCGGGCCGCTCGACCAGCCGCTCCTCGAAGTACCCGATGGGCCGGTCCTTCTCCTCCACGTGGCTGGTGACGAAGGCCTCGGGCTTGTCGAGCAGCGCCGCCAGGCGCAAGGCCCGGAAGGCGCCGGCGTCGGCGGCGGACAGCCGGCGGATGTTCATGACTTCGATTACCCTTTGCGCTCGGTCGGTGGGACGTCGCGGACGAGTCTACCGGCGCCGTCCCCGCGTCGCAGACCTCCTGGAGAAAAGCCCATGAAGACCCGCGCAGCCGTCGCCTGGAAGGCGGGCGCCCCGCTGAGCATCGAGACCGTCGACCTGGATGGCCCGAAGGCCGGCGAGGTGCTGGTCGAGGTCAAGGCCACCGGCATCTGCCACACCGACCAGTTCACGCTGTCGGGCGCCGACCCCGAAGGCCTGTTCCCGGCCATCCTCGGCCACGAGGGCGCGGGCGTGGTGGTGGACGTCGGTCCCGGCGTGACGACGCTGCGGCGCGACGACCACGTGATCCCGCTGTACACGCCCGAATGCCGGCAGTGCAAGTTCTGCCTGTCGCGCAAGACCAACCTGTGCCAGCAGATCCGCTCGACGCAGGGGCGCGGCCTGATGCCCGACGCGACCAGCCGCTTTTCGCTGGACGGCAAGCCCATCCTGCACTACATGGGCACCTCGACGTTCAGCAACTACATCGTGGTGCCCGAGATCGCCCTGGCGAAGATCCGGCCCGACGCGCCGTTCGACAAGGCCTGCTACATCGGCTGCGGCGTGACCACCGGCGTCGGCGCCGTGCTGTTCACGGCCGGCGTGGAGGCCGGCGCCAACGTCGTCGTGTTCGGCCTCGGCGGCATCGGGCTGAACGTGATCCAGGGCGCGAGGATGGTGGGGGCCAACCGGATCGTGGGCATCGACATCAACCCGGCGCGCGAGGCGATGGCGCGCCAGTTCGGCATGACCCACTTCATCAACCCGAAGGATGTGCCGAACGTCGTCGACGCCGTCGTGCAGCTGACCGACGGCGGCGCCGACTACAGCTTCGAGTGCATCGGCAACACCACCACGATGCGCCAGGCGCTGGAGTGCTGCCACAAGGGCTGGGGACAGAGCGTGATCATCGGCGTGGCCGGCGCGGGCCAGGAGATCGCGACGCGGCCGTTCCAGCTGGTGACGGGCCGCGTCTGGAAGGGTTCGGCCTTCGGTGGCGCGCGCGGGCGCACCGACGTGCCCAAGATCGTGGACTGGTACATGGAAGGCAAGATCGACATCGACAGCCTCATCACCCACAAGCTCAAGCTCGAAGACATCAACGAGGGCTTCAACCTGATGAAGCG